>DATCRS010000432.1:0-11366 GCA_036568845.1 Devosia sp.
GCAAATGCCAGCGGTGCAGGTTCAGGTAGATGAACAGGAATCCGAACAGAGTCGTGGCGATGCCCGCCTCGGCCGCCGCGCGGAAGGGCTGCACGGCGCCGTTGGAGATGCCCAATAGCGGGCCCAGCACACCGAAATCGATGAGAAGGTAGATGAGCACCGCCCAGGAGAAGGCGGCGGTCGCCGGGAACACCCCCCTGCCCTTCACCACGAACATGATGGTGAGGAACACGGCGGCCAACGAGGAAACGCCGAGCACGGTGCCGCGGAAGAGCGTGAACGAGTTCACGTAGTCGCGATAGGCGTCCGGCTTCCACATGTAGAGCTCGGGCAGCCGGCCCGAGGTCAGCTCGGCGACGAAGGTGACGGTGGCGCCGGGGTCGATGGTGACCTCGAAGACGTCGGCCTCGCGGTCCGGCAGCCGCACGGGCCGCAGGCCGGCCGACGGGGTGAGGACCTTGATGCGCTCGGCCCCCAGGTCGGGGCGGAAGACGCCGGAACCAGGCAGGCGGAAATAGGGAGCGACCAGCAGCCGCTCGATCTGCGCGTCGCCGTCGTTGCGCAGCGCGAACAGGGCCCAGTTGGGGTTGGTGCCGCCCGCCGAGGCCAGCACCTCGATGCGGCGGATGATACCGTCTTCGCCGGGCGCGGTGGACAGCTGGACCTTGCCGTTTTCGGATGGAACGATGTCGACGACGCCGGTGAGGTTCACCGCGTTGACGTCCTCGGGGACGGTGATCACTTCGAACGCCGCTGCAGGCACGACAGCGACCAGCGCGAACACGAAACACATCGCGAGGCAACGAAGCATGCGCATTAGTGGCAAATTGGTCCTGCCCCGATCATCAATGGGCAACCTAGGTATCGGGGTTTCCCCGTGCGGACAAGCATTCAGCGGCGGGCCTGCTTAACGATGGCCTCGTAGCGTTCACGGGTCAGTCCAAAAAGCACGTGATCGGCCCACTTGCCGTCGATCTGCAGATAGTTCTCGGCGAAGCCTTCTTCCTTGAATCCGTTTTTTTCGAGGACACGGCGGCTGGCCATGTTGTGTGGCAGGAAGGCGGCGTGCACGCGGTGCAGCAGCAGGTTGTCGAAGGCGTAGGCAACGACGAGGCCGACGGCCTCGGTCATGAAGCCCTTGCCGGCGAAGGGCTGGCCCATCCAGTAGCCGAGATTGCCGAACTGGGCCGCGCGGCGGCGGATATTGGAGAGCGTGATGCCGCCGACCAGTACGTCGCGGCCGCCTTCGTGATGGTAGATGAAGAAGGTGTAGTCCGTGCCCGCCTTGGCTTCCTCGCGACCACGCTTCAAACGCGCCTGGTAGACACGGTGCCCCAGGTCCGCTTCGGTCCAGCGCGGCTCGAAGGGTTTCAGAAAGGCGCGGCTCTCCCGCCGCAGCGTCTTCCACTCGAGATAGTCGGATGGACGCGGCGCACGAAGCAACACCCGGGACCCGATCAGGACCGGCGTATCGTCCCGCGCGAACCAGGTGAGCATCACGTCGGGCGGACCTCTAGTTCTTGAGTTGCGCCGTGATGGACTTGTAGTCGGGCAGCCGCGCCACGGGCCCGATGCCCGCTAGTGACACCTCGCCACTGGAAAACAGCTGGCGCGCCACGTGTTTCACGCGATCGGCGGTGATGCGGTTGATGCGCTCGACCGTCTCCTGCAGCGGGATGGTGCGACCCCAGAGGATTTGCTGGCGGGCGAGCTGGCCGGCCCGCGAGGACGGGCTTTCGAGCGACATCAGCAAACCGGCGCGAATCTGGTTGCGCACGCGGATGACTTCGTCCTCGGTGATGGTCTCGGTGGCCTTGCGCAGCTCCTCGGTGACCACGGGGATGAGCTCGGAGACCTCCTCTTCGCCGGTGGAGGCGGCAACGCCGAAGATGCCGCTGTCGGCAAAGGCCCAGTGGAAGGCATAGACGGAGTAGCAAAGCCCGCGCTTTTCCCGCACTTCCTGGAAGAGGCGCGAGGACATGCCGCCGCCGAGGATGGAGGCGAGGATCTGGGCGGCGTAGAAGCCGTCGGAATTGTAGGCCCGGCCCTCGAAACCGAGGACGATATGGGCCTGCTCGTGGTCGGAGAGCAGCCGCTCCTCGCCACCGGCGTAGCGTGCGGTCTCGGGCTCGGGCGCGCCGGAGCGGCGGAGGGTGTGGAAACGGTCGTTGGCGATATCGACCAAGGCGTCATGGTCGACATTGCCGGCGGCGCAGATCACCATGTGCTCGCCGACATAGTTCTTTTCCATGTACTGGCGGATGGAATCCGGGCCGAAGCTCTTGACGCTCTCGACGGTGCCCAGAATGGTGCGGCCGATCGGCTGGTCCGGATAGGCGGCCGACTGGAAGAGGTCGAAGACGTGGTCGTCGGGATTGTCCCGCGCTGCGCCGATCTCCTGGACGATCACCTGCTGCTCGCGGTCGAGCTCATCCTGCTCGAACATGGAATTCTGCAGGATGTCGGAGAGGATGTCGCCGGCCAGCGCCACATCCTCCTTGAGCACGCGGGCGAAATAGCCGGTGTGCTCGACCGAGGTCGCGGCATTGAGGTCGCCGCCGACATTCTCGATCGCCTCGGCGATCTGCAGGGCATTGCGCGACTTGGTGCCCTTGAAGGCCATGTGCTCGAGCATATGCGAAATGCCGTGCTCGGCCTTGGTCTCGCTGCGAGAGCCGGCTTTGACCCAAATCCCCAGCGAGGCGCTTTCGAGATGCGGCATGTCGTCGGTCAAAACGATCATGCCGTTGTCGAGGGTCGTCGTTCTCACGCTCACTTCACTTCCTCCAGGACCCGCGTGCGGGCCGAGATGAAGCGTTCCACTTCACCCAAATCGTTGTCGAGAACCGTAAACCGCTCCTCCCGTTCATAGAGGTCAGACAACCATGAGGGCAAAGCCGGTTCAATGCCGACCGCGTCCTTGACGGCGGCAGGGAACTTGGCGGGGTGGGCGGTGGACAGGGTGATGACGGGCGCGTCGCCGCCGACCAGCGGACCCGCAACATGGACGCCAACGGCGCTGTGCGGATCGAGGAGGTAGCCGGCGTCCTTCTGCACCTTGCGGATCGTCGCCGATGTTTCCGCCTCTGAGGCGCGGTTAGCGACGAAGAGCTTGCGGATGGCGGCGAGGCCCTTTTCTGGCACGGTGAAACTACCCGACTGGCCGAGGCCGTTCATCAGGCTCTGCACCGTAGACCCGTCGCGGTCGACGCTCTCGAACAGCAGGCGTTCGAAGTTCGAGCTGACCTGGATGTCCATCGAGGGGGAGATGGTCGGGGTCACGCCGCCGGTCTCGTAGCGGCCGGTTTCCAGCGTGCGGGCGAGGATGTCGTTGGAATTGGTAGCGATAACCAGGGTCTTGACCGGCAGGCCCATGCGCTGGGCGCAGTAGCCGGCGAAGATATCGCCGAAATTGCCGGTCGGGACGACGAAGGTCACCGGCCGGTGGGGGCTGCCGAGGGACACCGCGGCGGTGAAATAGTAGACGATCTGCGCGACGATCCGACCCCAGTTGATGGAGTTGACGCCGGAGAGCTTCACCTGATCGCGGAAACGGTGATTGTTGAAGAGGCCCTTCACGATGTTTTGGCAGTCGTCGAACGTGCCGCGCAGGGCGATATTGTGCACGTTAGCGTCGAGAACCGTGGTCATCTGCCGCCGCTGCACGGCCGAAGTGCGGTTCTCGGGATGCAGGATGAAGATGTCGGTGGAGGCGCGGCCGCGAAACGCTTCGATAGCGGCCGAGCCGGTATCGCCCGAGGTGGCACCGACGATCGTCGCCCGCGCACCGCGCTCGGCAAGGATGTGGTCCATCACCCGGGCGAGGAATTGCATGGCCACGTCCTTGAAGGCGAGCGTGGGACCGTGAAACAGCTCCAGGACGAAGTGACCGGGTGCGATCTCGACCAGCGGCGCGACCGAAGGGTGACGGAAGGTGGCGTAGGCTTCGTCGATGATCTTCTTGAGCGCCCCATCCGCAATCTCACCGTTGACGAAGCGCGAGATGATGCTGAAGGCGGTTTCGGCATAGGGCCGGTTGGCAAAGCCGGCGATTTCGGCCGCGTTGAGCTGCGGCCAGGTCTGGGGCACGTAAAGCCCTCCGTCGCTCGCCAGACCCGCCAGGACCGCGTCGGAGAAACCAAGCGCAGCTGCCCTGCCGCGCGTCGAAATGAACTGCATTGTGGGAAGAGCCCCGTTCTGCTGCTGGCATGTTCCCGCAAACATGCTCTGGGATGCCGGGCAACCTAATGAAGCGGGGCGAAAAGGGCAAGTTTTGTACTCTGTGGTTGCGGGGACCCCCTTCTCCCTCAAGGGGAGAAGGCGATCGAGCCGCTGACATCGCTCAAGACACAGCCCCGCCCTTGCGCTGCCGCACCAGCCAGAAGACCAGGAGGATTGGCGTCAGGATGGCGAAGCCGTACCAGGTGATGGCGTAGCCGAGGTGGTTGTTGGGGAACTCGACCACGGTCTCGCCGCCCTGAGGCAGCGAGCCAGGCGGGCCCGCCGGGAGATCGATAGTGATCGGCAGAACGGGCTGTGGCAGGTCACCGGCGAGTGCCGCAAGGCGGGCTGGATCGCGAACCCAGTCGATGCCGTTGCCGACGTCCGGCTCAGGCGTGAAGCTCCCGGCCGCCTCGGGGGATCGAACGACGCCGGTAAGCTGTTGTGGGCCGGGTGGGGTTGTGCCGCGATAGGCGGCACTATCAGCCTGCGGGACAAAGCCGCGATTGATGAAGACGGTACCCCCGCCATCAAGGGCAAGTGGCGTCATCACCCAGTAGCCGGGACCGGAGCGGCTGCCCTTGGCGTCGCTGAGGCTGGTGAACACCAGCACGGTAGCGCCGGGGATATAGGTGCCAGCCACCGAAACCGTGCGAAAGGTGAGCCCGAAGAGCATCTTCGCGCCGGTGGCCGGATCAACCAAGTAAGTGTCCGGGTTCTGCCACTCGGCGGCGGCTGGCAACGGCACTGTATCGGCGTGGACGCGCTGCTCGACGGCGGCGATGAGCGCTTCCTTCTCGCCCAGGCGTTGCAGCTGCCAGGTGCCGAGCCAGCCGAAAACCGCGGTGAGGGCCAGCATCAGGACGATGAAGCCGATCCGGAGTCCGCGGCTCACGAAGCGGCATCCTCGTGGTGCATGCGCTGGTATTGCAGCGCGATCATCGTCGCCTTGAAGGGTCGCAGCAGCAGGAGACTGAGGATCACCGTGCCGGGCACCCAGAGCAGAAGGTGGACGAAGGGCGGCGGATGGAACAGGCCTTCGACGACTGCCGCGGCGCCGATGATGATGAAGCCCACAACGAGGATAATGAAGACGGCCGGGCCCTCGGTGGTCTGGGCGAAGCTCAAATCGGCGCCGCAGGTCTCGCAACGGGACACGGTCTTCAGATAGCCCGAGAACAGCTGCCCCTCGCCACAGTGGGGGCAGCGGCAACGAAGGCCGGCAGAAAAGGGCGAAGGCAGGCGTTCGGTCATGGGTACCTCGAAAGCCAAGGGGCGCAGCCGTGCCGCGCCCCTGGAAGATCTCGTGGCTCGCGCTCAGTGGTGCGTAAGCGTCACGCCCCAGCTGCCCCAGACATAGATGGAGGCAAAGAGGAAGAGCCAGACCACGTCGACGAAGTGCCAGTACCAGGCGGCAAACTCGAAGCCGAGATGGTGCTGCTTGGTGAGGCCGCCGCCCAGCGCACGCACCAGGCAGACGATGAGGAAGATCGTGCCGATGATGACGTGGAAGCCATGGAAGCCGGTGGCCATGAAGAAGGTCGCACCATAGAGGTTGCCGGTGTACTGGAAGCCGGCCTGCGAATACTCGAGCGCCTGCACGCAGGTGAAGAGCACGCCGAGGGCGATGGTCAGCGCCAGGCCCCACTTCAAACCCTCGCGGTCGTCATGCAGCAAAGCGTGGTGAGCCCAGGTGACGGTGGTGCCCGAGGTCAAGAGCAGCAGCGTGTTGAAGAGCGGCAGGTGGAAGGGGTCGAAGAGCTCGACGCCGGTCGGGGGCCAGTGTCCACCAGTAGCGGCGACGCGCGCCACCTGCTCGACCGCATCGACATTGAAGAAGCCATCGAAATAGGCCCAGAACCAGGCAACGAAGAACATCACCTCGGAGGCGATGAAGAGGATCATGCCGTAGCGGTGGTGCATCTGCACCACCGGGGTGTGATCGCCGGTCTCGGACTCCCGGATGACGTCGCTCCACCAGGCATACATCGTGTAGATGACGCCGGCGAAACCGACGAGCATCAGCCAGACCGGCATGATCTCGTGGAACCACAGGATCGCGCCCACGGCCGTGATGAAGGCCGACACCGAGCCCACGAACGGCCAGGGGCTGGGATTGACCAGATGATAGTCGTGGTTGGGCTTGGCATGAGCAGCCATGTCAGCGGTCCTCGGGTTCGGATGCGTAGAATGTATAGGAGAGGGTGATGTTGCGTACAGTGTCGAGATCGCCGTTCTGAGCGATGTCGGGATCGATGAAAAAGGTCACCGGCATGTCGACCTCCTCGCCCGGCTGCAGCGTCTGCTCGGTGAAGCAGAAGCACTCGATCTTGTTGAAGTAGACGCCGGTCTGTTCGGGCACGACGTTGAAGATCGCCTGGCCGGTGATCGGCTTGTTCGAGAGGTTCCTGGCACGGTAGGTGATGGTTTCGACGGTGCCGATCCTGTCGGTGATCGGCGCAGCCGGCGTCACCTTCCAGGGCAGGCCGCCGCCGACGTTCGAGTCGAAGCGCACGGTCATCTTGCGGTCGATGACGCCCTTGGGGTTGCCGGCCGAAACCTGCGTGGTGCCGCCGAAGCCCGTGGCCTGGCAGAAGAGCTGGTAGATGGGGACGGCGGCATAGGCCGCGCCGACCATGCCGAGCACGACGCCGCCAAGGATCACGGCGATGCGAAGGTTCTTCCGGGTGTGCGGGTCGAGGGTAGCGTCAGTCATCAGAGTTCCCGGTTGAACACGCCGGGCCCCATCTTGACGATGGTGAGGACGTAAAAGATCAGGACGAGGCCGCCGAGGAGCAGCGCGAGCGCGATCGAGCGACGCCGCCGGCGCTTCTTCTGTTCGTCATTGAGCTCGGGGCTCGGGAGGGTCATAGTCCGATCCCGAACGCCGTCGCCACATGATCGGTGATGAAGGCGAGGAAGATGACGAAGAGGTAGCTCAGCGAATAAGTGAAGAGCGAACGGCCGGCCTTGCGCATGGACTTGTCGTCGCGTGTCCGGAAGAGCCGCCAGGCCAGCCAGATGAACGACGCGCCGGTCACCGAGGCGACCACCGTGTAGATGAGGCCGCCAAAGCCGATGAAGCTCGGCACCAGAGTGGTGGCGACGAGGATCAGCGAATAGAGCAGGATCTGCACCTTGGTCGCCGCTTCGCCGGCCACGTTGGGCAGCATCGGAATGCCGGCGGCGCCGTAGTCTGACTGCTTGTAGAGCGCAAGGGCCCAGAAATGCGGCGGGGTCCAGAGGAAGATGATGAGGAAGAGCAGGCAGCTCTCGAGGCTCACCGTGCCGGTGACGGCGGCCCAGCCGATCATCGGCGGGAAGGCGCCGGCAGCGCCGCCGATGACGATGTTCTGCGGCGTACTGCGCTTGAGCCACATCGTGTAGATGACGGCATAAAAGAAGATGGTGAAGGCGAGGAGCCCGGCCGCTAGCCAGTTGGCGGCGAGGCCCAGCAGCAGCACCGAGAAGGCCGAGAGCACCAGGCCGAGCGCCAGCGCGTGGTCGCGCTCGATGCGGCCGGCAGGGATCGGCCGGTTGGCGGTGCGGCTCATCACCCGGTCGATGTCGGCGTCGTACCACATGTTGAGCGCGCCCGAGGCCCCTGCCCCGACGGCGATGCAGAGGATCGAGATGGCGCCGATGATGGGATTGATCCCGCCCGGAGCCAGCAGCAGGCCGACAAAGGCCGTGAACACGACGAGCGACATCACCCGCGGCTTGAGGAGCTCGAAATAGTCCTCGACGCGCGCGCCGCCGGTGAGGGCGGGAAGGTCATCGCTGTGGTCGATATAGGCCAATGGTACTCGCCTTGGGAGCGCGGGGCCCGCAGGCCCCGCATCAGGTTCAGTGACTTGCTACTAGTGTCCTGCCGAACCGCTGCTGATGCGCGGCAGGGTCTCGAACTGGTGGAAGGGCGGCGGCGACGACAGCGTCCACTCGAGCGTGGTCGCGCCCTCGCCCCACGGATTGGCCGGCGCCGGTCGCTTCTTCCGCGACGCTTCGAAGAGCGTGTAGAGGAAGACGCAGAGGCCGATGAAGGTCACGTAGTAGCCGATCGACGAGACACGGTTCCAGAGCGCAAAGGCATCGGGATAGTCGATGTAGCGGCGCGGCATACCGGCAAGACCGAGGAAGTGCTGCGGGAAGAACACGAGGTTCACGCCCACGAAGGTCAGCCAGAAGTGCACCTTGGCCAGCGTCTCGTTGTACATGATGCCGAACATCTTGGGGTACCAGTAGTACCAGGCCGCGAAGATGGCGAAGACGGCGCCCAGCGAGAGCACGTAGTGGAAGTGGGCGACGACGTAGTAGGTGTCGTGCAGCGCGCGGTCGGCGCCGGCATTGGCCAGCACCACGCCGGTGACGCCGCCGACGGTGAAGAGGAAGATGAAGCCGATGGCCCAGAGCATGGGCGTCTTGAACTGGATGGAGCCGCCCCACATGGTGGCGATCCAGCTGAAGATCTTCACGCCGGTGGGGACTGCGATCACCATGGTCGCGGCCACGAAGTAGCGCTGCACGTCGAGGCTCATGCCCACGGTATACATGTGGTGGGCCCAGACGATGAAGCCGACGCCGCCGATGGCCACCATGGCGTAGACCATCGCGAGGTAGCCGAAGATGGGCTTGCGCGAGAAGGTCGAGACGACGTGGCTGACGATGCCGAAGCCCGGCAGGATGAGGATGTACACCTCGGGGTGGCCGAAGAACCAGAAGAGGTGCTGGAAGAGGATCGGGTCGCCGCCGCCCTGCGGGTCGAAGAAGGTGGTGCCGAAGTTGCGGTCGGTGAGCAGCATGGTGATGCCACCCGCCAGAACCGGCAGCGACAGGAGCAGCAGGAACGCCGTCACCAGCACGGACCAGGGGAAGAGCGGCATCTTGTGCATCGTCATCCCGGGGGCGCGCATATTGAGAATGGTGGTGATGAAGTTGATGGCGCCCAGGATCGAGCTCGCGCCGGCGATGTGGATGGAGAGGATCGCAAAGTCCATCGCTGGACCCGGCTGACCGCTGGTCGACAGTGGCGGGTAGATGGTCCAGCCGCCACCAACGCCGGTGCCGACTTCGCCCGAAGGCATGAACATCGAGAGCAGCAGCAGCAGGAATGCCGGCGGTAGCAGCCAGAACGAGATGTTGTTCATGCGCGGGAAGGCCATGTCCGGCGCGCCGATCATCAGCGGCACGAACCAGTTGCCGTAGCCGCCGATCATTGCGGGCATCACCATGAAGAAGATCATGATGAGCGCGTGGGCCGTGGTGAACACGTTGAACATGTGCTTGCCGGCATCGAGCGCAGCATCGCCCGAGGCGCCGTAGACCATCGAGGCGAGGCCGTGGAAGATCTGGATGCCCGGCTCCTGCAGCTCGAGGCGCATGGCGCCCGAGAGCAGCGCACCAATCACCCCCGCGACGATCGCGAAGATGAGGTACATCGTGCCGATGTCCTTGTGATTGGTGGAGTAGACGTAACGCCGCCAGCCCGTGGGATGGCCGTGATGCTCGTGCGCGCCGGCCGCATGGCCGTGGGCATCATGGGCTTCCAAGGAGTGAGTGTCGGCCATTGCAGCTTTCCCTATTTATTCTTCGTGGCGGGCAGCAACCGGTCGCGGGCGCCCTGTTGTCCTGATCAGAGCGGCGGCAGCGTATCGTTGGCGTCGTCGATGGTGCCCTGCACCGCGGTGCGCCACCAGAGGTCGAACTGTTCCTGGCTCACCACCCGCACGCCGATCGGCATGAAGGCGTGGTCCTTGCCGCAGAGCTCCGAGCACTGGCCGTAGTAGATGCCTTCCTTGCGGGCATTGAACCAGGTTTCGTTCAGCTTGCCGGGCACGGCGTCGATCTTGATGCCGAACGAGGGCACCGCGAAGGCGTGGATCACGCCATCGGGGGCCGATGTCACCTGCATGCGGATGGTGGTGTTCACCGGCACGACGATCTCGTTATCGACCGCCAGCAGGCGCGGCTGCGGGTTGGCCTCGGCGAGGCGCTGCTCTTCATTGAGCATGAAGGAGGCGAAGGAAACCACCTGTTCGGCCGGCGCCTGAGCGGCCTCGGCGCCTTCGGCCGTAGCGGTGGAGGTGTCGGTGGCGCCCGCTGCACCGGCCGCAGCCGGCATGTGGTACTCGTATTCCCAGTTCCACTGCACGCCGGTTGCCTTGATGGTCATGGCCGGCGGCGGCACCTCGACTTCGCCGAACGAGAAGATGTTGGAGCCCAGATACTTGCGCTCGCCATCGGGGATGGTCAGCTGGTCGGTGAGCACGGCGAAGGACGGGATGGCGATCACCACGAGGATGAGAACCGGTACGACCGTCCAGACGATCTCGATCAGGGTGTTGTGCGTGGTGGCCGAGGGCGTCGGGTTGGCCTTGGCGTTGAAGCGCACGATCACGACGACGAGGAGCGCCAGGACCAAGAGCGTAATGAGAATGGCCGTCCAGAGCAGGATGCCGTCGTGGAACGAATGGATCGAGTCCATGATCGGGGTCACGGAGGGCTGCAGGCCGATCTGGCCCGGCAGGGGATGACCCCGCTCCAGCGCGGTGGGATCGCCCGACTCCTGGGCCAGGGCCAGTGCCGGGACGAGTGCGGCAGTTGCGGCCATCATGGTCCCGACAGAGCGGAGAAATTGTCCGATCACCGATTAACCCCCTTGGTCCCGTTGGTGCGGCAGGCGGCCGAGGGTTGAGGCAGGTTTCGCGGCATAGCAAACGCCGCTCCGACTCAACCTCGGAGCGCTTTCTTGATTAGAGCCTGTCTAAACCACATCGGCGTGAGCATGGCAATTCCGCGGCCTGCACAAACCTGCGGCAAAACCACCCAACTTGCAGCCGATGAACGACCCCGCACCTGCCTCATGGCCGCCGCTTTTCTCCTTGCTCTATGCCGGCCATCGTACGGGGCCCGTGATTGACAAGGGCCGGAGGCTGCCCGACAGAGGTCGGGTGGCCGGAACGCTACGATTCGAGATGAAGTGGATCGGTTCTTGAAGTCTGGTTTTGCGCGGCTCTTTTCGGTTCTGGGGCTGGTGGCGGCGGGATCGCTGCTGGCGGCGGGCGCCGGCATGGCGCAGGGCGTCGTCAAGGCGCAATACGGCGACTGGCAGATGAGCTGTGACACGCCGCCGGGCGCGAGCTTCGAGC
>DATCRS010000433.1:0-6364 GCA_036568845.1 Devosia sp.
GGTGTAGGGCCGCCCATCCCAGCTGCTCCGTCCCTGGCCCCGGCTGTCGATCACGACCACCTGCCGGCCCGCGCTCGTAAGAGCATGAACCTGCTTGGCAAAGTTGCCTGAATGCCCCATCCCGCCGTGGAGCAGGATCACCGGCTCACCGGTCCCATAGCCGGCATACCAGATGCTGGCGCCATCATTGTCCACGGTACCAGTCTTGCCTCCGGCCGGCGCCGTCAGCCCCTCGGCCTCGAAGCGGATCAGGTCCTCATCAGCAAAGTCTTCGAACATCGGCACTTTCTCCTCGTCTATGCCTTTGGTCGTTGCCACTCACCCGGATTCGACACACAAAATCCGCATGCCCCGTGATATATTGCGATCCCAGACGGAGGAACGGAAATGGCCGATACCGTCATCACCCCCAAAACCCGCACGCGCACCAAGGTGGCGCGGCCACCGCTGCACAAGGTCATATTACTCAACGACGATTTCACCCCGCGTGAGTTCGTCGTCCGGGTGCTGAAGGCCGAGTTCCGCATGGGCGCCAGCGAAGCCGAGCGCGTAATGCTCACCGCCCACATGAAGGGCTCCTGCGTGGTCGCCGTCTTCACCCAGGAGATCGCCGAGTCCAAGGCCCAGCGGGCCACCGAGATGGCTCGCGGCGAGGGCTATCCACTGCTCTTCACCACCGAACCCGAAGAGTAGCGGACGCCGCTTGCCGCCCTTGGGCCGCCTATGGTCCAAGGGGAGCATGACTGCTGGGGATTCGGTGCGGACAGAGGTGCGGGCGGCGACACGCGAGCCGCTCGATGTCCTGCGCGAGGTCTTCGGCCATTCCTGCTTCCGCGGCCAGCAGGAGGCCGTTGTCCGCCATGTCACCGGCGGCGGTGACGCTGTGGTGCTCTTTCCCACCGGCGCCGGCAAATCTATATGCTACCAGGTGCCCGCCCTCTGCCGCGCCGGGGTTGCCATCGTCGTCTCGCCCCTCATCGCACTGATGCGCGACCAGGTCGAAGCCCTGCGCCAGGCCGGCATCGCTGCTGCGGCCCTCAACTCGGCGCTCACGCCTGCCGAAGCACGCCAGGTGCGGGACCAGTTGCGCAGCGGCGCTCTGAAGCTCCTTTACGTCGCGCCTGAGCGGCTAACCACGGCCGGCTTCCAGCACATGCTCGACGACGTGCCGATCAGCCTCTTTGCCATCGACGAGGCGCACTGCGTCAGCCAGTGGGGCCACGACTTCCGGCCCGAGTACCGCGAGCTTTCGAGCATCGCCGCCAACTTCCCCGGCGTGCCGCGCATCGCCCTCACCGCCACCGCCGATCCCACTACGCGGGCCGACATCATCGAGCGTCTCGCCCTCAAGGAAGCGGAGGTCTTCTCGACCAGCTTCGACCGGTCCAACATCTCCTATTCGATCGTCGAGCGCGACAAGCCGCGCGACCAGCTGCTCGACTTTCTGCGCCGCCACAGGGGCGAAAGCGGCATCGTCTACTGCCTGTCGCGCAAGAAGGTCGACGAGATTGCCGGCTGGCTAGACGGCAAGGGCATCAAGGCGCTGCCGTACCACGCGGGCATGAGCGCCGAGCAGCGCTCCGCCAACCAGGATGCGTTCCTCACCGAGGAGAGCCTCTGCCTCGTCGCCACGGTCGCGTTCGGCATGGGCATCGACAAGCCCGACGTCCGCTATGTCGCCCATCTCGATATGCCTGCCTCGGTCGAGGCCTACTACCAGGAGACCGGCCGCGCCGGCCGCGATGGCCAGCCGGCCGAAGCCTGGATGTGCTACGGGATGACCGATGTCGTCCTCCGCCGCCGCATGATTGACGAGGGCAACGCACCGGATGCGGTGAAACGCGTGGAGCACGGTAAGCTCTCCGCTTTGCTCGGCATCTGCGAGACCGCCGACTGCCGCCGCAAGGCCATCCTTGCCCATTTCGGCGAGATCCATGCCGGCGGCTGCGGGAACTGCGACACCTGCGCCTCGCCCGTCGATACCTGGGACGGTACCGATGCCGCAGTGAAGGCGCTCGCCGCCGTCTACCGCACCGGCCAACGCTTCGGCGCGCAGCACGTCATCGACGTGCTCACTGGCCATTCCACCGAACGCACCCAGCGCTTCGGCCACGACGGCCAGCCGGTCTTCGGCGCCGGCAAGGATATCGAGCCGCGCGTCTGGCAATCGGTCCTCCGCCAGCTTACCGCCGCCGGCTACATCTTCGTCGATCATGAGGCGCACGGGGCGCTGAAACTCTCCGAGGAGGCGCGCCCGGTGTTCAAGGGCGAACGCCGCATCACCTTCCGCCGCGACCGCCCCCGGCGTTCGGCCGAAGTCCGCCGCTCGCTGCAGCGCACCGTTGAACTGCCGCCCGAGGCACAGTCGCTCTTCGACGCATTGCGCGCCGAGCGCGCCCGCCTCGCCAAGTCCCAGGGCGTGCCGCCTTATCTCGTGCTGCAGGATGTTTCGCTCCGCGCCATGGCCATGGAACGGCCGCAGACGCTCGATCATCTCATCGGCATGCCCGGCATCGGCCAGGCCAAGCTCGACCGCTACGGCGCGATTTTTCTGAAGGTCATCCGCGACCAGACGTGAGCGTCAGCTCACTTCCTTGAGCAGCTCGAGCAGTGAGCCGCCGAAATCGGCGGCCTGTTCCAACTTCTTGGCAGCGGCAGCGACACCGAACTCGTGCCAGCCGATCAGCATCACCAGCCCACCCACCTTGTCTTCCCCCGCCATCCAGCGGGTGATCACCGTCTGGCAGTCCATCTTGGCGCCGGTCGAGGGATTGATGAAGTTCCGCTTGGTGCGGATCACCTCGCCGGTCAGTGCCCGATCGTTCTCCTCGCGCAGCGCAGGTGGCGTGCCCGGAAAGAGGTCGTAAAGCTTCTTGCCCACCACGTCGCTGCGATCGACGATCTTGTGGCATCTCAGCCAATAGTTCGAGCATTCGAGCAGGTGCAGGTGCTCGTCGAAGATCGCAATCGGCGCCGGCATCGCGCTGACAATATCCTGCAACAGCCTGTTGCGCCCGATGGAGAGCGATTCCTTGCGCATCTCGCGTGTGACGTCGCGCGTGAGACCGAAGAGCTCGGTTACACGGCCATCGCGGATCCGCAGGTCGCCCAGGCTCTCGACCACCCGTTCCTCGTCGTCAGCGGTCCGGATGCGCAGCACCGCGTGAAATCCCTGCGTGCCCTGAAGGGCCCCGGCGATAAGCTGCAGCAGCTTGCCGCGGTCGTCCGGATGGTAGCGATCGACCAGAAACTCGAGCGGCGCCGGCTCGGGCGAGTAGGGAATGCCGAAGATCTCGCTGACTTTTTCGGAAAGCCGGACCTCGCCGGGAAAGACCACCTTCCACTCACCATAACCATATTGATCGGCGAGCAGGGCACTGACGGCATCGGCGCCAATCATACTGTCGGTGGGCGCGCTGAGCGCTGTCGACGGTCGCGTCGTGTGGACAAGCTGCTTGAGGAACATGGCGGGGGCATACCGGCTCTTTTGCCGCCACCTTCCTCCGCAGTGGTTAACAGTTCCTCTAAAATCCCAGCGCGTTGCCGATCACATTGCGCACGTCCCGGCTGTCCCCCGGATTTTCCGCAGTGGGTCGATCGGGGTTTCGCCCATGGTGCCGTGCCGACTACAAGGAGGGTGCCTGCGACGCGATATAGGTGTCGATCGCCGCAGGGTCGAAGACCTTGCCGTCGAAGAACCCGTCCGGCCCGATCGTCACGCTGCCCTGTGTTCCCGGAACCGCCGCCGGGGCTTGCAGTGAGCCCTCGACGCGGCTGTCCGCGAGCGGCACCGCCACCTTGAGCGGCGCGAGCGCCGCCCGATAGATGTCCGGCCGGAAAGTGAGCGCGGCGATTTCCGCACGGAGAGGCGAGTGACCCACCTCGCCCCAGCGCACCATCTGGCTGTAGAACCACAGTGCGTGGCTGGTCCAGGGAAAGTTCGCGGCGCGCTCATAGGGCACGAAGGCGTCTGGCACCTCTGCCGTCACACCGCCGCCAATGGCAAAGCGCCCGCTGAGCCCGGGCAGGATGCGCTCCGGTTCGACCCCGAGATACTGCGGCGCCGACATGATCCGGGCGACCTCGTCATGGTTCCCGGCAACGCTGCAGAATACCGCCGCCTTGTGCACGGCGCGGATCAGCGCTGCCACGAGCTCGCTGTTGGCCGCCGCCCACGCCGCGCGCATGCCGATCACCTTATCGGGACTGTTGCGCCAGATCGACGCCTTCACCGTTGCGATATGCGCGCCTTCCTGTTCCACCCCGACGCTGTTCCACGGCTCGCCTACGCAATAGCCGTCGATTCCACCGCTGCCCAGCGCATCGGGCAGGTAGGGAGGCGGCAGCACAACTATGTCGACGTCGCGGTCCGGCACGATTCCACTGGCAGAGAGCCAGTAGCGCAGCTCGTAATTGTGCGACGAGCTCTGATGCACCACGGCGAAGCGCAGCCGGCGGTCCGAGCTCTTCACCACCCGCGCCAGCGCGGCCCCGACGGGCCCCGCCTCGAGTGTTGCCGGAGCGCCAGCCTCCGCCATCTGCTGCCAAAGGGCGGCGCTGACTGTGACGCCGTTATTGCCCAGTCCCAGCACCATCGGCGCAATCATCGGCACCGCCAGTGGCGTGAGCCCGAGCGTCGCCGCCAGCGGCATTGGCGCCAGCATCTGCGCAAAATCGAAATGGCCCAGCGCGGCGCGGTCGCGGACATTGGCCCACGAGGTCTCCCGCACCAGCCTCAAGTCGAGCCCTTCCGCCGCGGCGAATCCCTTCTCGCGCGCCAGCACCAGCAGCACGCTGTCGAGCAGCGGCAGGAAGCCTGCTGAAAGCGGAATGAGGCTCATTGATCTTCCTCCGGGCCGAGCAGGGATGCCGCTGTGATGAGGCTCTGGGCGATCTCCACGATCTTGCGGTTCTGGTTCATCGCCGTGCGGCGGAGCAGGGCGTAGGCCTCCTCCTCGCCGAGGCCGCGCGTCTTCATCAAAAGGCCCTTGGCCTTGTCGATCAGCTTGCGGTCCTCGAGTTCGGTTCGCGCTTCCAGGAGCTCGCGCTTGAGCCGTGCAAAGGCGTTGAAGCGGCTGATCGCCATGTCGAGTATCGGCTTCACGCGCTCCTTGCGAAGTCCGTCGACCACATAGGCCGAGACTCCCGCGGCCACAGCCGACTCGATCTCCGCCCCATCGGACCGGTCGACGAACATCGCGATGGGCCGCTCGAGCGCACGCGACAGTGAAAAGTAGTGCTCGAGCCGGTCACGGTTGGGGTTCTCGAGGTCGATCACTACCACGTCGGGGGCGATGCTCTCGATCTTGCGGGCGAGTTCGTTGACCTCGTTGAGAACCGTCACCCGATCATGACCGGCATCCCGCAGTCCTGCCTCGATAATGGCCGAGCGGATACGGTTCTCGTCGATAATCAGGATAGAGAGGTCGCGAGGCGGCATGCTCCCGCCACTATGCCATTGCCCAACAATGATGCAACAGCGACCGCTGCATAAGATCGATGCATTTTTGTGCAATGTGGCGCAAACGAAACGGCCGCCCTGAGAGGCGGCCGTCGAATGACCCAGCGGAACGCGTGAGCTATTTGGCCTTGCGCCCCAAGCCGTTGTCCTTGGCGAGACGCGACCGCGTCTCCGAATAGTTCGGCGCTACCATCGGATAGTCCGCCGGCAGACCCCACTTTTCGCGATATTGCTCCGGCGAAAGATCATAGTGCGTCCGCAAGTGTCGCTTCAGCGATTTGAACTTCTTGCCGTCTTCGAGGCAGATCAGATAGTCCGGATTGATGGACTTCTTTACCGGAACTGCCGGCTTGAGTTCGGCTGGAGCGGCAGCGCTGCCGGTGATTTTCAGATTCCTGAGTGCGTTGTGCACATCGGCGATGAGTCTGGGCAGGTCGGTGACGCTCAAAGCGTTGTGGCCGACATAGGCGGAAACGATATCCGCGCTCAGTCCCACGAGTTCATGATCGGTCGCCGTGGCGACGTTCGAAAGAGTTCCTGACGACCCGGTTTGCAGTGGCAAAGTATAGCCCCTTCCTTGTTTTTTGGACTGTACATCGATGTCTGGCCCCAAGACGGTGTTCAGTCGCTTACCCGCGCATTTTCAGGAGTTCTGCATCTTCGGGCGTTACGCCATTGCCCGAAAACGCTTCCATCCGTTATGCACCCGTTATGCGTTGTGGGATTTTTCCTTTACTTAGTCAAGTTCGCTCTCTCTATTGTCGAAAGATTTGATTTTGCTGAGTTCGCGAGTCGATGCGCGACACACCCATTCTGGAGCTGCTGGGAACGCCTCAACTGCGGCTGCCGGACGGCCGCGGCATCGATTTGCGCCAGAAGGCCTTCGCTCTCGCCGCCCTTCTC
>DATCRS010000434.1:0-2190 GCA_036568845.1 Devosia sp.
ACCGTCTCTTCCTCTATGTTCACGATTTCGGGTCGGCGGTGGCTTACAATCTGGCGCTGTCCCGTCCCGAACGCGTGCTGGGCCTGATCATCCAGAACGGCAATGCGCACGAGGAGGGCCACGGCGAGGGATGGAACGACACCAAGGCATATTGGGCCGATCCAACGCCCGAAAACCGCGCCAAGCTGCCCGACTGGCTGAACCCGGAGGGGGTACGCGCGGAGTATTTGGGCGGGCTGCCGGAGCGGCAGCAGCCGCTCGTCGCGCCCGAGACCTGGGAGATCGACGCCAAGCGGCTCGGCCGGGGCGGGCAGGTCGAACGGCAGTTCCGTCTTTGGGAGGACTATCCCTCACATATCGCCCGCTTCCCGGAGATCGCTGCCTATCATCGCGAGCGCCAGCCTCCCGCGCTGCTGTTGTGGGGCCGTCACGACCCGTATTTCGCGATCGAGGAGGTGTTCGCCTGGCATCGCGCCCTGCGGCGGATCGAGCTGCACCTGCTGGACGGCGGCCACAAGCTGCTCGAGACCCACCACGAGCTTTGCGCCGAACTCATGCACCGCTTCATCCGCGACGTCATGGCCGAGTAGCGTGATCATCCGCTGCCGGGGCCTTGTCCTGCCGGGGACGTTGGTCCCCCTGTCGGCCGAGCCGGTGGCTTGATAGGAATACTGAGGCATCGCTGCTTGAGGGAGCGTGATGTACCTCGCGATCCTGGCAGGGCATGCATCCGGCACGGGGAGAAAGAGGATGCGCGGACGACTGGTTGCGACCACAGTCCTGATCGTGGCCGTCGGCGGCGGCAGCTTGGCCGCCGACGATCCTGTTGCACAGCGCCGTGCGTGGATGCGCGACAACGCGAAGGCCGAGCGAACTGCCAACAGCGCGATCCTGGGCAAGTTTCAGCCCGACAAGGTGACCGCTGCCATGCAGAAGATCGAGACCAATATGGCGACCTTTGTCACACTGTTCCCCAGCGGCAGCGAAACGGGCGGCGAAACGCACGCCGACCCGGCCATATGGGAACGCCCCGAAGAATTCAGGGCGATGTCGGACTTGCTGGTGGAGCAGGCCAAGGCCGCGTCGATCGCAGCCGCAACGGGCCAAGACGCATTTGCCCTGGCCTGGACCGATACCGCCGCCGTTTGCGCGGCCTGCCACGCGACCTTTGCGCCGGCCATGACGCAATAGGGCCGGCGGCTGCCCGGTCGGCCGGCCTGCTACCGGCGCGCGATGGCGTCGGCGATGGCGCGCAGCCAGATGCTGACAGCCACGGCCCCGCCGTCGGGTATCCCCAGGGCACGTTCGCTGAGATAGCTGGCGCGGCCGAGGCGAGGATGCATCTCCGCGGTCGCGGCTGCGCCTTCCTCGGCGGCCTGGGCGGCGGCGCTGACGCCGATTTCCGGACGGGCCGTCCACGCGTGCAATGCCGGGATGAGGGCGTCGAGCATCGTGCGGTCACCGCGCTGCGCGCCGCCAAGATCCGAAATGGCCTCGATCGCCGCACCGAGCGCGCGCTGCCAGTCCTCGACCGTGGGTGCTTCGATGCCCTTCATCGCCGAGGCGGCGCGGACCAGCCCGGTGGCATAGAGTGGCCCCGAGCTTCCGCCGATGGCACGCCGGATGGCGCCGCCCGCCGCGAGCAGCAAAGCCTCCGGATTGGCGAAGCTTCTGACGGGGAGAGCCCGGATCGCCTCGGCCCCGCGCATCATGCTGGCGCCGAGATCGCCATCGCCGGCCTTTGCATCGAGATCGGTCAGCATGGGCTCGGCGGCGATCAGCCGTTCGGCGATATGGTCGATGACGCCGCGCATGAAAGTGGCCTGCGCGCCGATCACCGGATCAGGCTCTTCTACGAGCGCCGCCGCTGCAACGACGACATCCCGCTGGGGCCGCAGGGGGTGGCTTCTCGGCCATGCGGGCGCATCGGTGGGCGCATCGAGCAGACGCAGGCGCTCGTGATCGACGGGCAGGATGGAGAGCGAGAAGCCGGGCATCTCCAGCGCCGTCATGAAGTTCCCCATCCAGGCACGGGCGACCGTGAGCCCGCGCTCCCGCAGGCTGGCAAGGGCGCGGCGCATGACGATGGCCAGTTCCATCGGCGGCGTGCCGCCGAGACCGTTGACGAGCAGTGCGACCTGGCGATCGGCGGGTATCTCGGCGAGGATTGCGTCGAGGACTGTGTCCACC
>DATCRS010000435.1:0-2828 GCA_036568845.1 Devosia sp.
CCCTGCGTGGCAAGGCGGCCTTCGAGGTCGGCGACGCGCCCCGAGAGCATCTCGGCTTCCTTGACCTGCACGATCAGCTGGCGATCGAGCTCGGTGACGCGCTGGCTCAGGCTCTCGACGCGGCCCCGCGCCTCGCCGAGCCCGCGCGAGACGGTCTCCGATTCCGATCGCTCCTGCGCCAGGCGGGCCTGCGTCGCGGTGAATTCCTTCTCGGCATCGCCGACGCGGTTCTTCAGTTCCTCGATCTGGGCGCGCACCGCGACCAGCTCGACCTGGCGCGTCTCCGCCATCATCGAGCGGTCCGACAGTTCGGAGTTGATCTTGGCGAGCTCGCCCTGCTTGTTGCTCAGCGCGATCTCGGCGTCGCGCAGCGCTTCGGTCTTGGCGTTGAATTCCTCCTCGGTGGCGCGGAGCTGCTCCTTCACCGCCTTCTCGCGCGCCTCGAGCGCGAAGATCGTGGCGTTCTTCTCCCCGAGCTCGATCTTCATGCGGTTGATGGCGTCGCTCTTCTTGCCGAGCTCGGCAAGCTGGCTCGTGGTCTTGCTCTTGAGCTGGTCGACGCTCATCTCGAGGCGCCGTGCCGACATGGCGAACTCGGCGCGGAGCTGGTCCTTGTCGGCCTGGATCTCCGCCATCGACAGGGGCGTTGCGGCCTCGAGCCGCCGCGTGGTGAGGCGCACCGCGCGGTTATGCACCAGCGGCACGATGGCAAGCCCGCACAGCATCGACAGCAGGAAACCGATCGCCAGGTACATGATCGGTTCGACCATGGGTGAAAGCTCCGCAAGACAAGGAAAAATTTACCAAAGACAATGCATGGCGGGCCGGCAAAAAGCCAGCCCCGCCCTGTTGTTAACGTGAATCCTCAACTGGATCGGAAGAGAAAACCCTAGAACGGGTTCCAGGTCGCCCGCGGCGTATATTTGAGATAGCCGATATTGGCGCCGAGGCGTAAGCCGAGGCCCGAGCGGATCGGCACCAGCACGATGTTGTTGGCGGTGAGCGCCGTCATGCCGAAGCCGCCGATGATATAGGCCGAGCCGTCGATGCCGGCGAAGCGCTGGTAGATCGCATTGGTGGCGGGCAAATTGTAGACGAGCGTCATGGTGCGCGCGCCATCACCGCCCCAGTCGAAGCCGAGCGAGGGACCCTGCCAGTAGACGCGCAGATCGCCGGCGTTCTTGGTGTACAGCGTGCCTTCACCATAGCGCAGGCCCGCGACGAAGGCGCCGGAGCCTTCCTCGCCGAGGATATAGCCGTTCGGCAGGCCCCATTGGCTGACCGCCTTCTCAATGATCGAGGCGAGCCCGCGCGAGACATTGCCGAAGAAACGGTGGCCGGCGGTGACAAGCTCGTCCGGTCCGTAGGTGTTGGGAGTCGGGGTCCGCTGCGGCGGCGGCAGGTCCGGCGGCGGCGCGGCCGTCTGGGCGGAGGCCGGCACGGTCCAGCCAGCCAGCGCGATGAGCGCCACTGCGGCAAGGCGTGATGCGAAAGTCATAAAAGAACCCCTGGTATCGATCCCGGTCCGCTTCCCTTAACCTGATGCTATTAGGCACGGCTCTAGGTTGCGCCGGATGTCCCCTCGACTCGGATGTTATCCGCAGCAACTATGACGGCACAACGGCAGGAAGATAGCCCTTTGCGCCCCGGAATTGCCTTGATCGGCCGTCTGGTCTGCCTGTTGGCGTGCATTTGGCTCGGCCTGTCCTGCTTGCCTGTACAGGCTGCCACCACTGAGCGGATCGTCGTCAACCGCTTCTCCGGCGTCGCCATCGAGGGCTTCGACCCCGTGGCCTATTTCGTCGATGGCGGACCCGAGCAGGGGACGGCGGAGTTCGAGGCCAATCTCTGGGGCGCGGTCTGGCGCTTCCGCAATGAGGGCAACCGGGCCGAGTTCCTGTCCCATCCCGAGATCTATGGGCCGCAATTCGGCGGTTATGATCCCGTCGACATCGCCCGCGGCGTCACCATCGCCGGCAATCCCCGCTTCTTCGCGATCTCGGCGCAGCGGCTTTATCTGTTCAGCCGGGAAGACAATCGCGACGCCTTCGCCAAGGATCCAGAACGCTTCTTATATGAGGTCGGCAAGCGCTGGCCGGCGCTGCAGGACAAGCTCAGTCAGTAGGTCGCTACCGCTTCGGCGTCGCCCCAGGCGATGAAATCGGGGATGATGAAACCGGTATCGCGCCGTTCGCCGAACCTGATATCGCCGCCCTTGCCGTCGGTCACCTTGCCGCCGGCGGCCGTCACCACGGCGCAGCCCGCCCCGACGTCCCATTCGCAGGTCGGCCCAAAGCGGGGGTAGATGTCGGCACTGCCCTCCGCGATCCGGCCGAACTTCACGGCCGAGCCGCAGGTCTTTCTGACGGCGTTGGGCCTGCGGTCGATGAAGGCCTCGCTCTTGGGATCGCCATGGGAACGGCTCACCGCCGCGATCCAGGGCTCGCCATGCCCGGGCAGCTTGCGGGTCCGGATCGGCTCGGCGGCGCCGATGGTGGTGCCGTCAAACCTCACGCGTTCGGCGCCGCGGCCGACGATGCCGCGCCAGAGCAACCCGAGCGCGGGCGCACTGACGATGCCGAGCAGCGGCACGCCCTCGGTGATCAGGGCGAGGTTGACGGTGAATTCGTCGCGGCCGGCGACGAATTCCTTGGTGCCGTCGAGCGGATCGATCAGGAAGAAGCTGCCGCGAAACGGCGGCGAGGCGAGGTGGGTCCGCTCTTCCGAGAGCGTCGGCACGTCGCTTGCGAGCCGGGCGAGGCCCTCGGCAATGATCCGGTCGGCGGCGAGGTCGGCCTCGGTGACGGGCGAGCCGTCCTGCTTGCCAT
>DATCRS010000436.1:0-2390 GCA_036568845.1 Devosia sp.
CGCAGCGGCGACGATCTCCCAATTGTCGAAGCCGACCACGGACACATCTTCCGGCACGCGGATGCCGCGCTCGCGCAGCGCGTCGACCACACCGCGGGCGATCTGGTCGTTGCCGCAGAAGATGCCGTCGGGACGCGGCCCTCTGCCGCTCCAGAGCCGGGCCACGGCCTCGTGACCCCACCGCTCCGACCATTTGCCGAAGAGCACCGTCGCTCGGTCGCCGACGACCGCCCGGTAGGCATTGGCGCGCTCGTGCACGGAGGCGAAGGTTTCCGGGCCGGTGACGTGTACGATGCGTTCGCGACCGAGCGTAGCCAGCCACTCCACCGCCTCGCGAGAGCCCTGCGCGTCGTCCGAGACGAGCGTTACGGCACCTGCGGGCCCGTCCGTGAAGGCGTAGACCACGGGGATGGGCAGATCGGAGAGATCGACGGCCAGACGACCGTCGATGCGCTTTCCCGAGGCAATGATGCCGTCCACCTGCTTGTCGAGCATGGCGTCGAGGTGGACCTTGCCGAGCACCGGATCGTCCTCGATGGTGCAGAGGAAGACTGAGACGCCCTCGTCGACCAGCGCCTCGGATACCCCGGCCATTACCGGCAGGGTGAAGCGGCCATAGGTGTCGTTGGTGAGGAGGCCGACGGTGAAGCTGCGCTGGCGAATGAGCGCACGAGCCATGGCGTTGGGACGAAAACCGAGTTCGGCGGCGGCCTTCTTGACCCGCTCACGGGTCTCGTCGGTCATGCGGCCGGTGTCGTTCAGGGCCTTGGATGTCGTCGCGACGCTGACGCCCGCCGCCTTGGCGACGTCGTAGATGCGAACGCGACTGCCCCTCCCCGCTTCCACCGACTACCCTTTGGGAAAACGTTTTCTCGAACGTGATAGAGGGTTTTCTCTACAGGAGTCAATGTTTTCCTTCCGGTGCCGCCGCACAGGTCCTCGGCGTACATGTTTCCCGATTTCCCCCATCCACCGTCAGCCTCGCGCTCCGACGACGACTGACAGATTCGAGCGTGGGGAGAGGTCGGTGCGAGAGCCGATTAAAGCGAGGGAACCGGCTAGGCGCCGAAAGCCTGTGCGACGGGCACCAGTTCGGCGAGCAACTCGTCGATCTCGCGCTGGGTGATGGGATCGATGGCGATGGTGGGGGAACGAACGTAGGCCGTGCGGATCACGCCCTTGCGGACCAGCAGCTGCTTGTGGACATGGTAGAAGATGTCGCCGCCCTGCCCGCCCAACCGGTTGATGCCCGTGAAAGCCCCATCGAAGGTTTTGCGCGCGGCTTTCTCGTTGCCGGCCTGGAACTGATCCCAGACGGCGACGAAATCCTCCGGCTGGCTGCAGAAGGGCATGGTGCCCCGGGCCCCGCGCCGCATCTCCTCGATGAAGTAGCCGCCGCCGGCGCCGCCGAAAATGGTGAGGCGTCCCTTGGCGGCCTTTGCCATGTCGGCGACCTTGCTGGTGACTGGCAGGGTTTCGACCTTGATGTAGCGCACATTGGGGCAGAGGTCGGCGATCCGCAGCGCCAGCGCGGGTGAGATTGGCGCCTGCGGGATGTCCTGGAGGATAATCGGGATGCTCACGGCGCGCGAGATGGTGGAATAGTAGTCCACGATCTCGTCGGCCCCCACGGGGAAGAAGGTCGGTGGCATGATCATCAGGGCGTCAGCCCCAGTTGCCTCGGCCATCCCGCCGTAGTGCACGGCGAGGTCGGTGCCGGTGGCGCCGGTGTTGATGATCACTGGCACGCGCTTGCGCACCTGATCGACCACGATGCCGATGATCTCCTGGCGTTCCGCTTCGGTGAACTTGAACACCTCGCTGCCCAGCGCCACGCCGAGCCCGTGCACGCCCGCCTCGACATTGAAGTCGATGAGCGAGCGCAGGCTCTCGCCGTCGATGCGACCGTCCTCGAAGAAAGGGGTAACGAGGATAGGGACGACGCCCTCGATGACGGCGGGACTCATTGCACTTCCTTTGGATCAGGCTCGGGGATTGTCGAAGTGGAACATCTCCTCGACCGGCCACTGCACCGGCGAGAAATCGGGATTGGTTTCCATCAGCGGGGACATCATCTCCCACCAGCGCCAGGTGAGGTCGCTGGGACGCTCGGCAGGATCGGGCGCGGTGTCCCGCTCCATGTAGGCGAAGAGATCGAGGCCGTGGCGATAGATGGAAAAGCTGCGCACGCCGTCACGCTTCATGGCCTCGAGCATTTCGGGCCAGATCTCGTCGTGGCGCTCTTTGTAGAGCGCTTCGTTGCCAGGCTTCAAACGCATCACCCATGCGAGGCGGATCATGGTGAAGCTCCAGCGATGCCGGCAGTCGGGATCCCTTCTCCCCTTGAGGGAGAAGGTGCCCGAAGGGCGGATGAGGGGTATGTCTCCACT
>DATCRS010000437.1:0-3074 GCA_036568845.1 Devosia sp.
CTCCCGCCGAAGATTCGCTGGCCGCTCAGCGGCGCAGCAATTTCCCCAATCCGGGCAGCCGGGTCAACGCCATAAGCGCCTTGAGCCGCAGTGGCATCTTGTAGTCGCGGAGTTTCGAGAAACCCACGAGCTCGGCATGATAGACCAGCTCGCCGCGCTGGTTGACGGCCTCGAGCGTGTTGAACAGCAGGCCCCAGCCGGGAATGGAGTTCGATGGACGCTTGCCGGTGACCGTCAGCGTGTAGGTGATGGTGTCGCCTGGCCGTACCGGGGTCTTGAACTCCATCTTGTTGACGCCGGGAGAGGGGCCGGAGACGCCGGGTTCTTCGCCGAGGCCGCGCAGCCGCTGCTCCTCGGCTTCCAGCGCATCCACCATCCGCCGGTGCCCCACTGACACGGTATGCCAGCCCGACGCCACCAGCCCGCCAAAGTGGCTCTGCTTGGCCGCCTCGGGATCGACGTGAAAGTACTGCGGGTCGTAGAGCTTGCCGAAGCGGATGATCTCGGCCTCGCTGAAGGTGTGCGAGCCGAGTGGAAAGGCCTCGTCGATGGTGATGTTCTCGAACCAGCGGGTCATGGGTTTTCCCCCTCGATGAGCGGCGCGGTGGGATCGCGCAACTCGATCAGGTTGGCCAGCCGCAGCGACATCACCGGTTCGCCGCGCTGGTTGCGGACGTCGAAATCGATCTGCACGATGCCGCGCTCCGGGTGGTGCCGCGAGCGGCGCAGCGAGGCGATGGTCGCGGTCCCGGTGATGGTATCGCCTTTCATCACCGGCTTTTTCCACTTGAGGTCGGAGAAGCCGAGTCCGCCCATCGAAGCAACCTTGTTGAGGAACGCTTCGCCCAGCATTTTTAGGCTCAACGCCGCCGTCTGCCAGCCGGAGGAGGCGAGGCCCCCCAGCAGCGACCGCTTCGCCGCTTCCTCGTCGAGATGGAACGGAAACGGGTCGAATTCGCGCGCGAACTCGATGATCATTTCCTTGGTGACCTGGGTCTCGCCCAGCTGGATCACCTCGCCTTCGGCAAGGTCTTCGAAGTGGCGGCGGTTGGCCGTAACCGTATTGGTCATTTGCATTCCCTATACGTCAACGTGGAGCCTTCTACGCCTGTCGCGGCCGAAATGCACGCTCTCGCTACATGCCCCAGACGGCGACGACGGCCAGAAAGTCGCAGAAGGCGACGAAACTCAGGAGAAAGATGCCGACGAGCCAGACGGGCAGTCGCTTCGTTGCGTCGCTGGCGAGGACATGGATCCAGAGCCCGATGCCGAACAGACCGACCAGCAAGGCGAAGCCGAGGCCCACCCAGCCCAGCATGCCGAAGGCAAATTCGAGTGCGATTGGCGCCAAGGCGGCAGCAATGGCCGGCAGCAGGGTCCATATGGCCTGCTTCTCCCGCGCTCGCACGGCCAGGACAGTACCAGCGACGAGGCAAACCAGGCCGACGACCGGCAGGAGCAGATAGAGCTGAAAATCCCCGGACAGCAGGCTTGCCGGCGCCGCAAGGTACGCCGAGGTCATCGACCACCACTGGGCGACGCTCTGCTCCATGGTGGACAAGCCTCAGGTGTTGAACTTGAAGAGCATCACGTCGCCGTCCTTGACGACATAGTCCTTGCCTTCGTCCCGCGCCTTGCCGGCCTCCTTGGCCGGGACTTCCCCGCCGAGCGAGACGTAGTCGTCATAAGCGATGGTCTGAGCGCGAATGAAGCCGCGCTCGAAATCGGTGTGGATCACACCGGCTGCCTGCGGCGCCCGATCGCCTTTGTGGATGGTCCAGGCCCGAGCCTCCTTCGGCCCGGCGGTGAAATAGGTTTGCAGGCCAAGCAGTTGATAGGCTTCGCGGATAAGCCGATTCAAGCCGGGCTCGTGCAGGCCGAGGCTTTCGAGGTATTCGCGCTGCTCATCGTCCGGCAGCTGGGCGAGCTGGCTCTCTATCTCCGCCGAGATGACGATCACCGCGGCGTTGTGAGACTTGGCGTACTCCTCGACCTGCCTGCTCATGGCGTTGCCGGTGGCGGCCGAACCCTCGTCCACGTTGCAGACGTAGAGCGCCGGTTTGGACGTCAGCAATTGCAGTTCCCGGAACGGTTTCTCCTCTTCCTCGCTGCGCTGTACCAGCCGCGCCGACTTGCCGTCGCGCAGCAGGGCCAGCGAACGGTCGATGAGCTCGAGCGTCAGCTTGGCTTCCTTGTCGCCCTGCTTGGCCTTCTTCTCGACGCCGGTACGGCGCTTCTCGAGGCTCTCGAGGTCGGCGAGCATCAGCTCGGTCTCGACCACCTCGGCGTCGGCGATCGGGTCGACCTTGTTGGCGACGTGAATGATGTTGCCGTCCTCGAAGCAGCGCAACACATAGGCGATGGCGTCGCATTCGCGGATATTGGCGAGGAACTGGTTGCCCAGCCCTTCGCCCTTGCTCGCGCCTTTGACGAGTCCGGCAATGTCGACGAAGCTCATCCGGGCCGGGATGATCTGCTGGCTCTTGGCTACGGCGGCGAGCTTTTCCAGCCGCGCATCGGGGACGGCGACTTCGCCGGTATTGGGCTCGATGGTGCAGAAGGGGAAGTTCGCGGCCTGGGCGTTCGCGGTGCGCGTCAGCGCGTTAAAAAGCGTCGACTTGCCCACATTGGGCAGGCCGACGATGCCCATCTTGAAACCCATCAGTCTCTCCGAATTCTTTGCCGCTCCACTTCGTGCGGAACGGGGTCGAAGTCAATGCCGCCCTCAGGAGCCGGCATCGTCCTTCTTGAACAGCTTTTGCAGCATCGCCGCCATCGGTCCGCTCTTGGGCACCTCGGTCTGCGGTGCCTTGGGGCGCGCTGCCCGGATGTGGCTCTGGCCGGTGGCCTTGGGACGGGTCGGATCGGCCGTTGCCGGGCGTTGCGGCCGCTCGGCCCCGTCGCCGCCGACGGCGAGCGCCAGCTTGTTCATCAGCCCATTGTCGTCGCCACGGACGATCATGCCGGCATTGTCGGCCAGCGCGTCGAGCAGCGGGTTGAGCCACTCGGCATCGGCCTTGGCGAAATCGCCCAGAACGTGTGGCATCACCCGGTCCTTGTGGCCCGGATGGCCG
>DATCRS010000438.1:0-8199 GCA_036568845.1 Devosia sp.
CCTCCGTCTCGTGATCTCGATCGCCAAGAAGTACACCAACCGCGGCCTGCAGTTCCTGGACCTGATCCAGGAAGGCAATATCGGCCTGATGAAGGCGGTCGACAAGTTCGAGTACCGCCGCGGCTACAAGTTCTCGACCTATGCGACGTGGTGGATCCGGCAGGCGATCACGCGCTCGATCGCCGACCAGGCGCG
The DNA here is from genome assembly GCA_036568845.1 of Devosia sp. Classification (GTDB taxonomy): domain Bacteria; phylum Pseudomonadota; class Alphaproteobacteria; order Rhizobiales; family Devosiaceae; genus Devosia_A. The sequence continues at coordinate 196 of DATCRS010000438.1, forward strand.
CACCATCCGTATCCCGGTGCACATGATCGAGACGATCAACAAGATCGTCCGCACGTCGCGCCAGATGCTGCACGAGATCGGCCGCGAGCCGACGCCGGAAGAGCTCAGCGAAAAGCTGCAGATGCCGCTCGACAAGGTACGGAAGGTCTTGAAGATCGCCAAGGAGCCGATCAGCCTCGAGACGCCGATCGGCGACGAGGAGGACAGCAATCTCGGCGATTTCATCCCGGACGTGAACGCGATCCAGCCCATCGACGCCGCGATCCAGTCGAACCTGCGCGAAACCACCACCCGCGTGCTCGCGTCGCTGACGCCGCGCGAGGAGCGCGTGCTGCGCATGCGTTTCGGCATCGGCATGAACACCGACCACACGCTCGAAGAAGTGGGTCAGCAGTTCTCGGTGACGCGCGAGCGTATCCGCCAGATCGAGGCCAAGGCGCTGCGCAAGCTCAAGCACCCGAGCCGCAGCCGCAAGCTCAGGAGCTTCCTCGACAACTGAGTTCAAAGGGCCGCTTCCGAGCGGCCCTTTTGATTTGGGCGGTCGAATTGGTAGGCTTCCCGGATTCGTGGGGAGGGGCTGATGCTGTCGCGGGAAGCCGAGGCGATCATTGCGGAGATGAAGGCGCGTCCGAAAGGGCCGCTGCCGAGCCTCGAGGAGGAGCGCAGCGGCTGGGAAGCCTATGCCAGGACGCTGAAGCTGCCGGAGGGCTCGCTCGTCTCGGGCGTCAGCCTCAACGGCGTGCCATGCGAGTGGGTCGAGCGGGCGGAGAGCGATGGGCTCATCATCATGCTGGTCCATGGCGGCGGGTTCAGCTCCGGATCGCCGCGCACACACCGGCAGCATGCGGCGCGGCTCGCGGAGGCGACGGGCGCGCGGGTGCTGGTGCCGGACTACGCGCTGGCGCCCGAGGAGCCGTTTCCGGCGGGGCTAGACGACATTGTCGCCGTCTATGCTGCGCTGGCTGAACAGGGGACCGAGCCGCAGGACATGGTCCTGCTGGGCGATTCCTCAGGCGGCGGACTGGCGCTGGCGGCGCTCTTGAAGTTACGCGAAGTGGGTGCGCCGATGCCACGGGCGCTGGTGCTGCAATCGCCCTGGGTCGACCTCACCTTGAGCGGAGCGAGCCACCAGACCAACGGGCAGCATCCCAATCCCAGCGGCGAAGAGCTGAGCCGCGCAGCGGCTTGGTATGCGCCGGCCAATCGGCACAGTGAGCCGCTGATCTCGCCCATCTTTGCGGACCTTGGCGGCCTGCCCCCGATGCTGGTGCAGGTTGGGGGACACGAGGTATTGCTCGACGACAGCGTGCAACTGGCCGAGCGGGCCGAAGCGGCAGGCGTGGCTGTGACGCTGCAGGTGGCCCCCGGGCTCTGGCACGTCTATCAACATTCCGATTGCCCCGAGGCGCGCGATGCGATTGAAGAGGTCGCAACGTTCATCAACCGCGTCGCCCCGGGCGCATAGGAGCGAACCATGTCATTCTGGAAGAAGCTGTTCGGCGGTGGCGATGCAGGACCGAAGGCGCCCGAAGTCGGCGATGCGGAGACCTACAAGGGTTTTACCATCCGCCCCAAGCTGATGCCGGTGGGCAGTGAGTACCAACTCGCCGGGCAGATCGAAAAGGAAGTGGACGGCGAAACCAAGGTCTACGACTTCGTCCGCGCCGACCGGTTCAGTTCACGCGAGGATGTCCAGACCCATGCTCTCGCCAAGGCTCGCCAGATCATCGACGAGCAGGGCAACTTCCTCTTCAAGTAGCGAACCGGCCCGCCGTAGCGAGCTTACAGAAAGATATCCCCGCGCGTTCCCACGGCGCGAGACTTGCGCGTTGCGCATCAATGGAGTTGCCAAGAAATGGCGAAGAAACCGACCGCCCGCACGGAGTTCGTGCTGTTCGACATCATTTACGAGGACGGCAGCCAGCGTTCCAACCGCAAGGTGCCGGGCGAAATCCTCGGTGGGCTCGACGGCGACGAACCGGCGCGGGCCTTCATCATGGAACAGGACCGGGCCATTTCTGAGAAGTCTGGTTTGCCGCCGCTCGACATCAAGTCGATCAAGCGCTCGGGGAAGTAACCTAACGGGTGAGGTCGTAAGGCAGCTCGACCCCGCCTTGCGGCTGGCCGAAGAGCTTGAGCTGGCCTTCGATGGTCAGCGCGAACAGGCCAAATGCGACGATACCGAGGACGACAATCGTCTCCGCGACCCAATTGCGGTGGGAACGCGGCATGCGGATCGGGGAGTTGGGGTCGGCGGTGCGCATCTCGAGTGCTCCAAACCGGCGGGGTGCCCCACCTGATGCCGGTTAACAAGTCGTTTCTCGCACCGCGTTTTGGCCGGACGAAGACGGAGATTTGGCGGAATTGCGGCTGACAAGGCCGTCTAGTTGAGGGCCTTGTCTTGTTCTGCCTTCGCGCCAAGCGCCTTGTCGATCGCCGGCTTCACCACCGTGCCAAGAAGTTCGATGGCCTTCATCACCTTGTCGTGGGGCAGGGTGCCGACGGATAGCTGCAGGCCGAAGCGGTCGTGCTTGAACCATTCATGCTGCTTCAGGATCTTGTCGATGACCTGCTGGGGCGAGCCGATGAAGTAGGCGCCGTTGGGGCCGGCGCCGGCCTCGAACTGAGCACGGGTCGTTGGGGGCCAACCGCGTTCGCGGCCGATGCGGCTCATCGCCTCGTGGTGGGCCGGGAAGGCGATGTCGCTCGCTTCCTGCGAGTTCTCGGCAATGAAGCCATGCGACGAGATGCCAAGCGGCAGCCTCTTCGGATCATGTCCCGACTTCTCGGCTGTCCGACGGTAGAGCTCGACGAAGGGCTGGAACTGCTGCGGGTTGCCGCCAATGATGGCGATCATCAGCGGCAGGCCGTAATAGGCGGCGCGAGCCACCGAGTTGGGCGTGCCGCCGACGGCGATCCACAGCGGCAGCGGATCCTGCACGGGCTTGGGATAGATGGCGATGCCGGGGATCGGCTTGGTATGGGTGGAACCCGGCCATTCGACCTTGCCGCCCTCGCGGATATTCAACAGCATCGCCAGCTTTTCTTCGAACAGGTCGTCATAGTCCTGCAGGTCGTAGCCGAAGAGGGGGAAGCTTTCGACGAAGGAACCGCGGCCGGCCATGATCTCGGCGCGGCCATTGGAAAGCAGATCGAGAGTCGAGAACTGCTGCCAGACGCGGATCGGATCATCCGAGCTGAGCACAGTGACGGCCGTTGAGAGCCGGATGGACTTCGTCCGGGCGGCAGCAGCAGCGAGGATGATCACCGGAGAGGAGGCGACGAAGTCGGGCCGGTGATGCTCGCCCAGACCGTAGAAGTCCAGCCCGAGTTGGTCGGCGAGCTCGATCTCCTCGAGCAGGTCCTTGAGGCGCTCGGCCGGCGATTGCAGCCTGCCGCCGTTCAGCGGGTCGGGGGTGTTTTCGGCGAAGGAATAGAGGCCGATCTGCATGGCGTTGGTCCTTTCGTGTGGCCGCTAGATGGCGAGGCGCGAGGACAGCCGCAAGAACGCACAGGCGTGTAACCGCGGGCTGACGCAGCGGTTCAGCCGTGGTTCAGGGCAAAGAAGGCATGAGCCGCGCCAACGACGTCCCATCACCGAGGATGAAATGACCCTCAAGAGCATGTTTGCACTCGTGGCGCTCTGCGCCCTTGCCTTCCCTGCCTTCGCCCAGGAAGAGCCGTTTCCCGCTGGCGGCATCACGCTCGACCCGGCCGTGAACGTCGAGATCGCCAAGCAGGACGTCTATCTCAGCATTCGCAAGGTGCGGGTGACTTACGAGTACCGGTCGGACCAAGCCCAGACCGTGACCATGCGCTTCGTCAATCCGATCGTTCCGATGGATGGCGGCCCCGACCACTTGGGCGGCCTGCTGCTGGAGGACCAGGAAGGGCACCTCAACTACACCCGTCTCAAGATCACCGCCGACGGCAAGACGGTCGAGCCGGAGGTACACGAGTACGCGTATTTCATGGGTGAGGACATCACGCCGGAGCTTATGGCGGCCGGTGTGCCGGCCTTCATCGACCCCACACTTCCCCTAACGGCAATCCTGGCGACGCTCGATGCCGCTGCCAAGGCCGAGATGGTGGAGCGAGGCTGGCTGATATTGGATGAGGCAGGCGAACCGTCCTATGTCACCTGGGTCTACCAGACGATCATGGCGTGGCAGCAGCCGCTCGCGGCTGGAACAACGGCGGTGGAAATCGCCTATGAGCCGCTCAACGGCTACCCGTCGGGGGCTGACCCCGCCTACTACGGCGAGGGCGAGGACGCCGCCTGGGTGGGGCAAGTGCGGGACTTCTACTGCATCGACGGTGCGCTCACGCGCGCGGTCAAGAAGAAGATGGAGAAGGAGCCGGCTTTCGAGTTGGTCCAGCTCGGCTACGCGCCTTCCATCGAAGAGCGTGCGCGGACCGTCGAGAGCTTCACGCTGACTGTCGACAAGGCGGAGACTGCGGCGGACATGGGCGGTCCGCTCAGCTTCGTCGCGTTCTGCCCGGCCGACGCCACGAAGGTTGGCGATCTGCAGTTCCAGTGGGCGGCGAAGGACTATCGGCCGCAGGACGTGAACGTGGCATTCTACAGCTTCGCGGACCGGTTCGAGAACTGACGCAACAAAAACCCCGGCCACAGGCCGGGGTCTTGTCGCCGTTCCGGAGGGAGTGGCCGGAACGACAGGGACAACGTCACTCCATTACGGAGAAGTCGTCGCCGGGGCCGGTTCCGTCGCCGGGGCAGTAGCATCTGCCGCCGGAGCAGTTTCAGTGGCCGGAGCCGGTGTCTCGGTCGCCGGAGCGGTTGTCGCCGGGGCGGCGGGCTCAGCTGCCGGAGCCATCGGCGTGGTTTCGGTGCCTGTGGTCGGAGCCGGCGTAGTGCCGGTATCGGCCGGGGCGGTTACCGCCGGCGTGTTGTTCACGTCAACGCTGGTGCCAGCCGGGGTCGAAGGACCGGAATTGGCCGAGAACACCAGGTAGCCGATCGCCAGCAGGGCGAGAGCGACAATGATGCCTACGAACCAGCCGGTCGAGCTCGACTCGCGGGAATAGATGGTCTTGTCCGTCCGGGTGCCATCGTTGGTGTACACGGTATCGCGTTCGGGGATAGCCATGGTGAAGCTCCTTTGTTTGAGTACCGTAGGCTTAGAAACGCGAGGTCTTTTGAATCGTTCCCAATCCCGTGAACTGGTTGCGGAAGAGTCGGCAGGCTATTGTTAGTTAAGGTCTATTCGGCTGGCGGGAGTGGTGGCCGATAGGCACGCGCAAAGTAGATTTGCGGCTGGAAGATGGCCGTCCCGGCTCTCGTGATGGCCAGCTGCTCCACCAGCTGCAGCCCGTCGAAGACGTCGCCTACCTCGCCGATGACATAGAACGGGTCGGCGACGATGATGGCCGGCTGGCCAACATGGGCCTCGGGGTCAAACCAGAAATCGAACTGGTCGTGGCGCGGTGACAGGGCGACCACGTTTGCATCCTTTAGGGCAAAGGCGAGCTGCGAAGCGGTGCCGTAGGTGGTGGCGGCGATGAAGGCGTCGGGATGCTCGTTCTGAAGGGCACGCACCCGGGTGGCCACCTCGTCCCAGCCATAGATGGACGACGTCACCCAGTGGAACTGTCCGAAGAGGGCGGGGAGCGGCACGACGGTCTGGTTCACCAATAGCGCGATACCGAAGACGAGACCGTAGGCGATGTGCGCCCATTGCAGCCATGCGGCCCGAAGGACGATGGCAAGGAGCGGCATCACCACGAGGAAGCCGACGATGTTCCAATAGAAGAAGACGGTGACGAAGAAGGCCAGCCCGACCATGGCGGCGCTCGAGATGCCGAGGAGCCACATGGCGAGGTGTTTGGCGGTGCTCTCGAAGCCCACGCCAGGGCGGTGGCGGATGAGCCGGATCGTGCCCCACACCACCACCGGCGAGAGCACGATGATGGTGACGAGGATGAAGACGGGGAGTTGCGCCGGCGTCGCCTGCTGCGGATCGACCCAGCGCTCGGCGAGGTGGAAGCGGTAGGAGGCGAAGCCCTCGGCGAAATTCCACCAAAAGACCGGCGCCTGCACTGCGACGCTCAGCAGCGCCGCGAGCCAAGGATGCGGCGTGGCAAGAGACTTTCGCATGCCCGGCTGAAACAGAAGGAACGCCAGGAAGGCAAGGCCGAGAAAGACGGCGTTGTACTTGGTGAGAGTCGCGAGGCCCAGGAGCAACGCAGCGAGATAGAGCCAGCGGAAGCCGGTGCCGTCGCGGGTGAAGCGCTCAGCAAAGAGCAGCATGAAATGAGCCGAGGCGAGGCAGAGCGCGATCAGCAGGTGATCGTGAAAGGCGATCGAGCCCATCGCCAGGAACAGCGGCGAGGCGAGGTAGATCGCCGTGGTGCGCGAGAAGTAGAGCGAGGGAGCCTCGGGTGCGAGGCGCTTCGACCAATCCCAGAAGATCCAGAGCGTCGCGCCGAACGTCACCCAGGTGAGGGCGCGGAGCGCGTAGAGATTCCAGCCGAACAGTTGGCTCACCAGGCCGAGGAGCCAAGCGTGGAGCGGCGGGTGGTCAAAATAAGAGAGAGCGGGATGCTGACCCCAAAGCCAGTAGTAGGCTTCGTCGCCGATCGGTGGCATCGCGACGAAGATCCAGAGCTTGATGGCGACGAAGGCGCCGGCCGCGAGCGCCCACGGCAGCCAGCTGCGATGGGCGGCGGTCACGGGCGGCCCTCGGTTGGCATGTAGTTCTCGCCGAGCCAGATCTCGTAGCTGGTCACCTCGTGGCCGAAACGGGTGATGGTGACGGAGCTGAGGAGGGTGGTTTCAGCAAACTGGGTGCGGGCGAAATCCATCGGCCAGGCGCCGTCGGCGACGATCAGGGCATCGCGGCCGGTGAGGGCGGCGCGATCAGTCCAGAAGTCGTACTGGTCGGTGAGGGTGTTGAATGAGGTCACGTCCGTGGTCGCGAGCTGGTAGCCGAGCTGGGCGGCATAGGTGTATCGCGTCGCGGCGAGGAAAGCGCCCGGGTGTGCGGCCTGCTCCTCGCGGACGGCGGCCGCGAGTTCGTCCCAGCCGAAATTGGCGGACGTGCCCCAGTCCTTCGGGCCGACAAGGTTGGCGAGCGGGAAGAGAGTGAAGTTGACGGTGAGGAGGATAGCCATCACGACGCCGAAGGCAGTGTGCAGCCAGAACAGCCAGCGTGTTCCGAGATAGCGGTAGGCGACCGGGATGAGCGCCAGGTAGCCCACGATGTTCCAATAGAAGAAGACCATCACGAAGGCCGAGACGGCGAGGAAGACCAGCGTCGAGGTGCCGAAGCCGGCAAAGGACAAGAGCCGGGCGTTGCCCTCGAAGCCGACCGGTTTCTCGCCGAACGGCCAGCGGAAGAGGGCGAGGAAGAGGAAGGGCGAGAGCACCAGCGCCATATTGGCGAGGAAGACCAGTGGATAGCCATTGGTCAGCGCCTCGGTGGACCCAGAGAGGCGGGTGCCGAGGTGGAAGCCGAAGCTCGCCATGCCCTGGGTGGCGTTCCACCACAACACCGATGCCTGCATGGCAACCGAGAGCAGGCCCGCGAGCCAGAGGTGAGGGTTGCGCAGCAGCGGCCAGTTCTTTCGCCGGCCCAGGACCATCGCCGCATAGGCAAGACCGAGTACGGCGCCATTGTATTTCGTCAGTACCGCGAGGCCGAGGAATATGGCGGCGAGATAGAGCGGGCTATGGCGGCGGAGGCCGGCTTCCCATTCGGTGAGGAAGACGAGGAAGAAGTGCGCGGAGAAGAATGAGAGGGCGATCAGCAGGTAGTCGTTGAACGCCATCGTCGTCATCAGCCAGAAGATCGGCGTCGCGAGATAGAGTGTGGTCGTGCGCCAGAAGTACTCGCCCGGCTTGTCCGGCATGATGCGCCGGGCCCAGGCCCAGAACACCCAAAGGGTGACGCCGAGGCAGACCCAGGTTAGCGCACGGACACTCCACCAGTGCCAGCCGACGATGTCTTCACTGAGCCCGAGCAGCCAGGCATGCAGCGGCGG
>DATCRS010000439.1:0-13042 GCA_036568845.1 Devosia sp.
GTATATGATCGTGCTTGCGCTGATCACGGCTTTCGTCCTGCGGTGGACGCGCTTCGGCCGCTATGTCTTCGCCATCGGCGGTAGCGAACAAGCCGCCCGGCTGGCGGGTATTCCCGTGCGGCCGGTCAAGGTCGCCGTCTACATGATCTGCTCGTTGACCGCAGGCATCGCCGGCATTGTGCAGACCGGCTGGCTCGGCGCCGTGACGACCAATATCGGCACCGGCTTCGAGCTGCAGGTGATCGCCGCGGCGGTGATCGGCGGCGCCAGCCTCAGCGGCGGCATGGGTACGGCGATCGGTGCATTGGTCGGTGCGGCTCTGATCGAATTGATTCGAAACAGCCTCGGGCTTCTCGGCATCAACCCCTTCTGGCAAGGCACGGTGATCGGCACCTGCATCATCATCGCGGTGGCCTTCGAGCGCGTCCGAAACTGGCGCGCGAGCGAATAGCCACGACCCGTTTGCCACGATCGGCGCGAGCAGGGCATAGTAGGCGCAAGCCTCCTGCCTCTCGTGCCGATCGACAATCCACAATGCTCTATCCACCTGCGACCCACGACTACGCCGCCGCCGGGAAGCCGCGCTCGCACACGGCGCATGTCGTGGGCGAACTCGGCCTCGGGATTGTCTCTGGCCGCCATGCCGAAGGCGCGATTCTCCCCGGTGACGCCGAACTGATGGAGCGCTTCGGCGTTTCCCGCACCGTGCTGCGCGAGGCGTTCAAGGTGCTCGCCGGCAAGGGGTTGATCCAGGCCAAGGCTCGCATCGGCACCCGCGTGCGGCAGCGCGGGGAATGGAACCTCTTTGATCCCGATGTCCTCATCTGGCACGCGCGCAATGGTTTCGACGACGAGTTCCTGACCTATCTGGGCGAGATGCGGCTGGCCCTGGAACCAGAGGCAGCGGCGCTGGCAGCGAACCGCCGCACGACCGAACAACTCGCCGAGCTCTATCGCTGGGTTGACCAGATGGGCGCCGCCGGTTCGTCGCCGGCCGATTTCGTCGAGGCCGACCTCAACTTTCATCTCGGCATCGCCGCCGCCGCGTCGAATCCTTTCCTGCGTTCGATCTCGACGCTCATCGAAGTGGCGCTCGTCGCCATGCTGACGATCAGCTCTCCGATCGAGGATCCCACGCGGCATGCCGTCTCAGTCGCGACCCATCGTGCCATTGCCGATGCCATAGCCAGGGGCGACGCCGAGGGCGCCCGGGCGGCCATGCGTGAGGTCATCCGCCAGGGCATCGCCAACCGACCGAAGCGTAGCGACGCCACCGCGTAGGAGGCAGCCATCCAGAAGCGCGATCTCGAGCGGCTCGATCGCATTCTCGGCCTGCTCTCGTCCGATCACGCCGGCGAGCGGGCATCGGCTGCCCAGGCTGCGGCCGCCTTCATCGAAAAGCATGAGCTGAGCTGGCGCGACGTGCTCGAGGGCCGGGCGCTCGACTCGAAGGCCGCCTCGGCGCTGCGCAAGGAATATGGCATCGACTATCTGGAAGCCGCAGAGTCCCGCATCCGCCAGCTCAAGCGCCAGAACGAAGCGCTGGAGAAACAGGTAAGCCGCCTCAAGACCCAGCTGGAAGCCGCCAAGGCCAAAGTCGAGCGGTAGGCCTTTTTTCGCTTCGATGTCGATCTGCCCTCCATTCGGTCGACCAGATGCAACACCAACAGGAGATATCCGATGAAATACCTGCTGCTCGTGCATCTCGACAGCGCCGAAATGGCCAAGCAAACCCAGGACGAATGGCGGCAGCTCGACCGCGCCTCCCTCGAATATGACCGGGAGCTGGAGCGCTCCGGCCACTACATCACCTCCTCGGCGCTGGCTGATCCCAAAGAGGCGGTGATCGTCCGCCGCTCGGGCGATGGCTACGCGACCACCGATGGTCCCTTTGCCGAGGTCAAGGAGCACCTGGGCGGTTTCATCTACATCGAGGCGCGTGATCTCAACGAAGCCATCGCCGTCGCCGCCAAGATCCCGGTAGGCAAGTTCGGCGCCATCGAAGTCAGGCCGACACTGGAGATCGATCCTGACAAGCCCAGCTGACATCGAGGCCGTCTATCGCGCCGAATCAGGGCGGGTGCTGGCGAGCCTCATCCGCCTGCTCGGCGGCTTCGAGCTCGCCGAGGAGGCGCTGCACGACGCCTTCGCTGCCGCTGCCGCGCAGTGGCCTCGCGACGGGCTGCCGAACAATCCGCGCGCCTGGCTGGTCTCGGCCGGCCGTTTCAAGGCCATCGACCGGCTGCGGCGCAAGGCTCGCTTCGACCGGCAGACGCAGGACGAGCTGAGCCGCCGGCTCGACGAGGAAGCAGAGGAGATTTCGGCAATGGAAACGGAGGAGGTAGCCGACGACTCCCTGCGTTTGATCTTCACCTGCTGCCATCCGGCGCTGCCGGCCGACGCGCGCATCGCACTCACCCTGCGCGAAGTCTGCGGCCTCACCACCGAGGAGATCGCCCGCGCCTTCCTCACCGCCACTCCGGCTCTGGCCCAGCGCATCGTCCGCGCCAAGGCACGGATCAAGGAGCTGCAGCTTCCCTACGAGGTCCCGCCGCGTGCGGAAATGCCCGACCGGCTGGGTGCCGTGCTCAAGGTCATCTACCTCGTGTTCAACGAGGGCTACTCCAATCATCGGCTCGATATCGCCGACGAGGCCATCCGCCTCGGCCGGCTGCTGGTCGAGCTCTTGCCCGACGGCGAGGCACTTGGCCTCCTCGCCTTGATGCTCTTGAGCGACTCCCGCCGCGCCGCACGTCTCTCGGCGGATGGTGACCTCATCCTCCACGCCGACCAGGACCGCTCACTGTGGAACCGGGCGCAGATCGAGGAGGGCGAAACGCTGGTGCGCAAGGCGCTTTCCATGCAGCGCCCCGGCCCCTATGCGCTCCAGGCCGCGATTGCCGCACTGCATGCCGCCGACGAGACCGACTGGACCGAGATCCTCGCCCTTTACGACCTGCTGCTGCAGGTTGCCCCGTCGCCGGTCACAGCGCTGAACCGCGCCGTCGCCCTGGGCTTTGCCCACGGCTTCGACGGGGGCCTTGCCGCGATCGATGCGGTTCTCCCCGACCTCGGCCGCTACCAGCCCGCCCACGCCGCCCGCGCCGACTTCCTCCGCCGCCTCGGCCGCCTGGACGACGCCGCCGCCGAATACCGCCGCGCGCTGGAGCTCACCGCCAGCGAAACCGACAGGCGGTTTTTGGAGAATCGCTTACGTGAAGTTCTTCACGCGTAACGCAAGGGTTGCGCTACGGCGCCTCAGTCGGGAGAGAGGGTGCTATGGCACGATCTCTCCGAACCTCTCCCCCCTTGCGGGGGAGAAAGCGATTTCTTGGCCTTAGCGAAGCTAAGCCTTAGAAATCGCAAGAGAGGGGCTCGGGGTGGTGAGACGAGACCCCGTGCTATCGCCCCTCAGAGCTGTCGCACCTGCAGCGGCCGTTCCTTGTCCCACGCCACGGCGTTCCGCAGCGGCAGGCCGAACTGGCTCTCTTCGATCTCGAACACGTCGCCCGGCTCAGTCTTGATGCCGTCGGCAAAGCTCAGCGTCGCCGTACCGAACATGTGCACGTGCACGTCGCCGGGATTGCGGAAGAGGTCGTACTTGAAATGGTGGTACTCGAGATTGGCGATGGTGTGGGACATGTTGTCCTCGCCCGAGAGGAACGGTTTCTCCCAGATCACCTTGCCGTCGCGGAGGATGCGCGACATGCCCGAAACGTTGCGCGGTAGCTCGCCGAGCCGCAGTTCCGGCCCGAACGAGCACCAGCGCAGCTTCGAATGCGCAAGGAACAGGTAGTTCACCCGCTCCGTCACGTGGTCGGAGAACTCGTTGCCCAGCGCAAAGCCGAGGCGGAACGGCGTACCGTCCTTGCCGATCAGATAGATACCGGCAATTTCCGGCTCCTCGCCGGCGTCCTTGGCAAAGGCGGGCGAGGGGATGGGCTTGCCCGGTGCGGCGACGATATGGCCGTTGCCCTTGTAGAACCATTCGGGCTGCACGCCGATCTCGCCCGGCGCGGGCTTGCCGCCTTCGAGGCCCATGCGGAACATCTTCATCGAATCCGTCAGCGGCGCCTCGGCGGCCTGCTGGTTGGACTTGTGCATGGCGTCGCGGGTCGAGGCCGACCCCAGATGGGTGAGGCCGGTGCCGGTAACGTAGAGATGGGCCGGATCGGGATGGTCCACCGGCGGCAGCAGCCGGCCTTCGCGCGCCAGCGCCTCGCGGTCCACGTTCTTGCCGAGCCCCTTTTCTGCGACTAGCGCCGCGAGCTGCACGCCGCGATCGGCTGCCTCGCGCGCCAGCGCATAGACCGAGCCGGCGCCGTTGACCACCTGCGTCGCGCCATTGTCGGTCGCCGCCACGGCCCGCGCGCCGCTCTCGTCCTCAAACTGAATGAGATGCATCTCAAAAACCCCTCGGAAGCTTTGCCGCGCATTGAACGCAAGGGGGCCCAAAAGGCAAGCATGAATTAGTATGACTTTTGGTGGGGCTTTGCCGCACACACCCGACCATCACATGGCAGACGTTCATGGCCTCGGCACAGGACTTCGTAGCGCTCGAACGACGTCCACGGGGCGACTTATGGGCGGGAAGAATGGTGCCGGCAGCAGGATTCGAACCCGCGACCGCCTGATTACAAATCAGATGCTCTACCAACTGAGCTATACCGGCACGCGAAGGGCTAGCTAGCATCGGGTGCCGCTGCCTGCAAGCGCGCACGTGGGTCGCGGACCAGGCGACATCCGCTAAACACTTCCCGGTGCTCACGAAAATCGCCGCGGCTGGCGCGGGACAAAACCCCGTGCTAGCAGAAGCATCCCATCTCCGGAGCCAGGTCTCGTATGCCCGCGACCGATCGCATCGCCTTCGTATCGAGCGGCACGCCTGAGGCCGACAGTGCCACCGAATCCCTCCGCACCCGCTATGGCCACGTGCAGCTCGAAAAGGCATCGGTCGTCGTCGCGCTCGGCGGTGACGGGCTGATGCTGCAGACCCTGCACCAGGTCATGGATCTAGGCATCCCCGTCTACGGCATGAATTTCGGCTCCGTCGGCTTCCTCATGAACCCCTTCTCGGCCGATGGCCTGGTGGAGCGGCTCGCTGCGGCAAACGCCACCGATATCTACCCGCTCTCGATGACCGTGCACGACGCCGATGGCCACATCCACGAGGCGCTGGCGCTCAACGAGGTGTCGCTGTTCCGCTCGACGTATCAGGCTGTCAAGGTCGAGATTCTGGTCGATGGGCATACGCGGCTCGACGAACTGATCTGCGATGGCGTGCTGATCGCCACGCCGGCCGGATCGACGGCCTACAATCTGTCGGCGCACGGGCCGATCCTGCCCATCGATTCCTCGCTGCTGGCACTGACGCCGATCTCGCCCTTCCGCCCGCGGCGCTGGCGCGGCGCCATCCTCAACAACGGCGCCGAAATCACCTTCCGCACGCGCGAGGCCGAGAAGCGGCCGGTGAGCGCCGTGGCCGACAACAAGGAATTCCGGCAGGTGCTGGAAGTGAAGGTGCGCGAGGATCGCGCCCACAAGGTCACCTTGCTGTTCGACCCCGGCACCGGGCTCGAGGAACGCGTGCTGAGCGAGCAGTTCCGCTACTAGAGCGCTTTCAGGAAAGGTTGCAGACCTTTCCGGTTCGAAAGCGCGACAAAACAGTGAACTGGAGCATTTCGCCGTTTCAAGGAAACGGTGAAATGATCTAGGCGGCCGGCAGCGCCAACAGCTCGTCCTGTGCCAGCAGGTCCGGCTCCGGCTCGGGCATGCTGCGTTCGCCGTGGATGTTCCCGAAGCTCGACATCACGCCGCGCGCTGCCTTCCGCGCCAGCGCCACGTTCTGCTCGGAGAGGTAGGCGAAGGCTTCTTCGAGCTCTTCGGGGATGACCCCCTCGTGCTCGACAATCAGCTCCTCGGTGAGCGCGGTCACCACGAAGTGACGGGCTGAGACGTCGTCGGCGAGATCGGCGGCACGGGCATGGACGACCAGCCGGGCAATCATGTTACGCACCGACTCCCTGAGCCCGCAGCGCGCCAGCAGCGCATTGAGCGCCGCACGGCTGCCGCTTTCGAGCAGGGTGAACACCTTGTCGCGCGGCGTCTCCGCCAGCTCGGCGAGGCAGTCCGCAAAGAACAGCACATGGCCGTTGACCACGGCGTGCAGCATCAGGCGCGCATTGACGCGCTCGCCGACCACGAGCTCGGTGGCGTAGGCCGTCCGCGAGGCGGCAGCCTCCTCTTCTCCGATCGCGGTGAGCGCCGTATCGGACGCATCGCGCAGCAGCCGTTCGAGGCGCTTCGGCGCCACGGCGCCCTTGACGATACGGGCGCCCGAGAGGGCCGCCGCGACGGCCTGCACCAAGGTCAGACGCGCGCCCGCGGGCAGGTCCTTGCGGGCGAGCAACGCCCCCCGGATGTCGGCATCGCTCTCCGCCTGCTCGGCGGCGAGGGTGGCGAGCAGGGGGGCGGGAAGCTGCAGGTCGTCCCGGCCCAGCAGCTTCAACACCACGGCCCGATCGCCGGTAGTGACCAGCGCCTCGATCACCCGGGCGCTGAGGCGCTCGCGCATGGCGATGGCGAGCCGCATGGCGGGATCGGCGGCGCCGACGACGCCCAGAAGGTCGACGTCGATCAGCGCCGGCGAATATTGCGCCACTGCGCGGGAGATGACCGCTGCATCCTGCAGCAGTGCAAGCAGGATCGGGCGAGGGGCATGGGTGGTGTGCAGGAGGCCGTAGGCGAGCGCGGCTCGCACTTTCACTGATGGATCATCGAGGAAGCCGATCAGGGCTGCATAGAGCGCGGCATGCTCGTCCGCTGGTCCGGTATGGGCGAGGTAGGCTTGCGCGGCGAGATGAGCGGCACGGCCACGATCCTCGCTGTCGCCCGATCGGGTCAGGGACACGAAATCCTGGTACGCAACCATCAAACTCTCCGGAACACTCCGGAAAGAATGTTAGCCGCCAAGGTTTAAGGAACGGTTCACCCTGCTTGTTCGCAGGGCGTTAACCCTCATTGTCCGTAGAGCTGGGTGAAGAACGCACTGTTGGGATGCGCCTCGTCCTGCGGCGACATCAGGACTCGTGGGCGGATCGCCGGCTCGTCGGTAGCATAGAGGCTGGTGAACGACATGTCGTCCGGCCCAAAGCGCGAGGGCAGGGGTTGTGCGTCCGGCCATTTCGAGCCCGGACCGAAGGCAAGCGGCGCGGGATTCATCGGATCGCCCGCCAACTGCTGCGCCGCAAACGCCGCATCGGGACCACTGGGGCCGCCTTCGTGCTTGGCGACCAGCGCCTTGTACACCTGGCGAATGGTGCGGGCCTGCCCGTCTTCATAGAAGATGGTTGGGTTGGCCTTGGCCTGCTTGGGAAAGAGCTTCGCCGCCACTTGGTCCGGATCGGCGAGACCGGCGGTGAAGAGCTTCTCCGCCCCCTTGGGTCCCAGAAAGTGCGCGATATAGAGCTCGCCCGCACTCGGCATCCGCCCGAACTTGTCGTGGAGATAGGCGCCATTGTTGCGGGTGAAGGCGGCGGCGAGATCGGCGGCGATCTGCGGATCCTCGCGCAGCTTCAGCACCTCGGCCCGGAGCTTGGTATCCTTGATGACGAAGTCGCCGTCTTGGGTTTCGGTGATCGCATCGGCATAGTTCTGGTAGCCGAGCCGGGGCCCTTCGTCCTTCATCACCTGCAGCCAGGTGCTCTCGAGGAACTGGAAGAGGCCCACCGCCGTCGAGGAGCTCGCCTTGGCGCTGGGATTGAGGCTACTTTCGCGGATCGCGGTCTGCAGCAGGTAGTCGAAATCGACGCCGCTCTTCGTGCCCGCCGAATTGAGCACATAAGCGAGACTTTGCGGCACCGATATCGGCTGGACGCCCATGGACTCGAGGGACCCCCGGAAAGCTTTTGTTAACCTATGCGCCAGTGGGGTTAACGAAAGCTTACTCGCCCCAGCGGCTGACGACCGACGAGAGGGCAGGGCGCGGCCGGTCTTCGGGCTTGATGCTCGGCGTGCCGATGTGGATGAAGCCCACGAACCGCTCGCCGCCGCGCGCGCCCATCGCCGTCTGCGCGGCGGCGTCGAGCGCCACCCAGCGCGTCATCCAGGTGGCGGCAAACCCCATCGCGAACGCTGCATGCTCCAGCGCGAAGCACACATTGACGGCCGAGCAGAACTGCTCGATTTCGGGGATTTTCGGGCTCTGCTTGGGCGAGAACAGCACGCCGATGGTGAGCGGCGCTGGCAGGAAATGCCTGCGGTCGGCCTCCAGCGACGCTTCGTCAATGGCGGGATTGTTGAGCTTGGCGATCTCCGCCAGCTTTTCGCCGGCGCGGACGCGAGCGTCGCCTTCCCAGACGATCAGCCGCCACGGGGTCAGCTTGCCATGGTCGGGCACCCGAGTGCCGATGGTGAGAATCTCCTCCAGTTCGCTTGCGCTCGGCCCCGGATCCTTGAGGAAGCCGATGCCGACCGAACGGCGCGTCTTGAGGTAGTCGAGGAGTGCGGTATTGGCAGGCATGGGGAGAGCCTCGGTCGAGTGCTTGCGAGTAGGGCGCCCTTATGACACAGCTTTTCCCCATTCCAAGGGTAGGTGCGTCGAATTCGCGCTGGGCCGGCGCTCGTTTCAGGCCGCGGGGTTTTGGGTGAAGACGACGGAGAGACTTAGGCTACTGGCCTGCATGCTGCTTCTGGCTGCGCCGAATCTGGCTTTGGCGGAGGAACCTCCGGTGCCTATGCCGCGGCCGGCCGACCGCATCCCCGCCGGCTGGACGCCACCGGGCGACGAGGCACCGGCCGAGGAGCAACCGGACGAAATCGCGGCGGTCCCCGAACGCGCGGTACCGCAGGCGCTCCCCGACCAGGCGACCAACGCCGCCGCCGCCGCCGAGGCCGTGGCCCTCGATCCGCAGCCTGTCACCCTCACTGCACAGATCACGGACGGCGGTGCAACCATTCCCGAAGGCGTGGTCTGGCGCATCTTCGACACCAAGACGGATGCGTCGGGCGAACTGGCGCTGGCCGCAAAATCCGATCAGGCCACTGCGCATGTAGAGTTGCCCCCTGGGCAATACGTCGTCCACGTCGCCTATGGCCGAGCCCAGGCGACCGACACGCTGAACGTTCGTGAGGGCGAAAACACCAAGTCGATGGTGCTCGATGCCGGCGCGATGCGGCTCAACGCGGCCGTCACGGGCGACGTCTCGATCCCGATCAATCTCCTCCGCTTCGACATCTTCTCGTCCGGCAATGCGAGCGACCGGACCCTCGTGGCGCAGAACATGAGCGCCAACAACATCGTCACCCTCAATGCCGGCACCTATCACGTCGTCTCCTATTTCGGCGACGTCAACGCCGTCGTCCGCGCCGATCTGCGGGTGGAGCCGGGCGAACTCACCGATGCCACGCTCTATCACCGTGCTGCGCAGGTCTCGTTCAAGCTCGTCACCGAGCAGGGCGGCGAAGCGATCGCCGATGTCGAGTGGACGGTGAAGACCACGACCGGCGAGACCATCTTCTCCAACATCGGGGCGTTTCCCGCGACCGTGCTCGCCGAAGGCGACTACCTCGTCCTCGCCAAGCGCGGCGAGACGGTCTACAGCCGCGAGTTCGAGGTCAAACCCGGCCAGGGCGAAGAGATCGAGGTTCTGACCACGGTCTATTAGGCCCGCGAGAATCGCATATCTTTCCGCTAGTTGAGCGGCCGAGTCAGTAAGTGAGTAATCCGCAGATCTATGTCGATGCCGATGCGTGTCCGGTCAAGGACGAGGCCATACGCGTGGCGATGCGCCACCGGCTGACCGTCACGCTGGTCGCCAATCAGGGCTCACGGCCGACGCGGGACCCGATGATCCGCTACGTCTACGTGCCGTACGGCCCGGACGCCGCGGACGACTGGATCGTGGAGCAGGTGGCCGCCAACGATATCGTCATCACGGCAGACATCCCGCTGGCCCGGCGCGCGCTCGATGTCGGCGCGCAGGTAATCGGACCGACCGGCAAGCGTTTCACGCCCGAGTCCATCGGCATGGCGCTGGCCATGCGTGAGCTCAAGCAGCACCTACGCGACAGCGGCGAGATCCGCGACCACCATCCCGAGTTTTCCTCCCGCGAGCGCTCGCAGTTCCTCTCCGCGCTCGACGAAGCGGTGACCCGCGCCAAACGCGCCGCTCAGGCAAGCGGCTGACGGTGCAAGCCGAGCAAGTCGGCTGTTGCATCGCCGGCGGGTTGCTGCTGTATGTCACGTGGGACGGGCTGGGGAAGCCTGCGGATTCTGACCTCGGGAAGAAAGAGGGATTACTGATGAAACTGAACTCCTATCTGGCGTTGCCTGCGGCGCTGGCGATGACGGTGCTGCTCGCGGCCTGCGACAACAACCCACCGCCGCCTGCGAACACGACGCCGGCGGCACCCGCCGCGACCGATACAGCAGCGGCCGATGCCGAAAAGGCGGCGGCGGAGGCCAAGGCCGCCGAGGAGAAGGCCGCCGCCGAAAAGGCCGCAGCCGACGCGAAGGCAGCAGAAGAAAAGGCCGCCGCAGAGGCCAAGACCGCTGAGGAAAAGGCGGCCGCAGAAGCAAAGGCCGCCGAAGAGAAGGCAGCCGCAGAGGCAAAGGCTGCAGAAGAGAAAGCGGCCGCGGACAAGGCCGCCGCGGAAGCCAAAGCGGCGGAAGAAAAGAAGGCGGCCGAGGCTGCTGCCGCTGCCAAGGCCGCCGAAGAAAAGAAGGCCGCAGAAGCCGCTGCCGCTGCCAAGGCTGCGGAAGAAAAGAAAGCCGCTGAGGCTGCCGCTGCCGCGAAGGCCGAAGAGGAAAAGAAGGCGGCTGAGGCTGCTGCCGCAGCCAAGGCCGAGGAAGAAAAGAAAGCCGCCGAGGCTGCCGCTGCCGCGAAGGCCGAGGAAGAAAAGAAGGCTGCAGAAGCCGCTGCCGCAGCAGCAGCCAAGGGCGCAGCCGACGCCAATGCCGCCGCCCAGGCCGCGACTTCCGTGGCAAGCTCGTCCGACGCTGCGGCCAAGGGGGCGGCGGACGCCCAGGCGGCCATCGCTGCCGCCGAGGCAGTTCCTGCCGCAGGAGCCACGCCGGCTGCTCCGGCCGCCGTCGGCGGCAAGGTGCCGGCTTCAGGCCTCAAGCCCGATACCAAGATGGCGCTCAATGCCAAGACCGACGAGGTCGCTTATCTCGGCGTCTGGGCTCCGGATGCCGCGGCCTGTGCCACCGTCGACCAGGCCGGTGCCACCGGCTACGTTGTCGTGACGAAAATCTCCGTCCGCCAGGGTAGCGATATCACCATCACCCGGCCGACGCCGCTGGTGGATGGCAAGGCGTCGATCGGCACGGCCGAAAAGCCGCTCGAAATCTCGATGCCGACGCCGGACACGCTGCAGGTCGGCACCGGCGCGCCGCTGGTCCGCTGCACGCAGTAGTCCTGCTTTCGGATCGGGGAGGGGCCGCGTCCGACGCGGCCCTTTTCATTTCCGCCCGGCGGTCGCGGCGTAGAGCGCGATGGCCGCGGCGTTCGAGACGTTGAGCGACTTGATGGCACCGGGCATATCAAGCCGCACCATCTCGTCGCAGAGCTCGCGCGTGCGCTGCCTGAGCCCCTTGCCCTCGGCGCCGAGCACAATGGCCAGTGGAACGTCGTCAGTCCGCGGCCGCAGCGGTTCCGGTGCCTCGGAGTCGAAGCCCAGCACCCGCAGCCCGCGTTCCTTCAGGGTTTCGAGCGCGTCGCCGAGGTTGCGCACCTCGATGAGCGGCACGAGGTCCAGTGCGCCGGAAGCCGATTTCGCCATCACGCCGGTTTCGCGCGGCGAGTGGCGCGCCGTGGTCAGCATGGCGTCGGCACCGAAGGCGCAGGCGGTGCGGAGGATGGCGCCGACATTGTGGGGGTCGGTCACCTGGTCGAGGACGACGACGAGCTTCAGCGGCGAAATGTCGTTGAGCCCGAAGCGGCTCACCGGTTCCACTTCCAGCGCCACGCCCTGGTGCACCGCGTCGGCGCCCAACAGGCGGTCCAGCTCCTTCGGCGTAGTCTCGGTGACCCTGAGGCCGGCGACGCCGCCACCCTCGTTGAGCCGTGCCAGCGCGTTCGGCGTCGCCAGCAACGCACGCTTTTCGCGCCGCGGATTGTCGAGTGCCGCCCGCACCGTATGGATGCCGTAAAGATAGACGGGACCATCGTCCGGATTGTATTTCGGCTTGGGCGGAAACTTGTTGCGGCTCATGGCCTTCCGGTACGCTCTTTACCCTTTGCCAGCAAGCGTCGGATGCTCTGGTGGGCACTGTGACAAAGCCGAAACATTCCCTGTTGACACCGGTGCCCCCGCCCACCATAAACCGCCCGGTCGATGCGCCCCGACGCATCTCTTCCGTCTCTAGTGGAGGGGTGGGAGAGTGGTTAAATCCGGCAGACTGTAAATCTGCTCGCTCAGCGTACACTGGTTCGAATCCAGTCCCCTCCACCACCTCCTGCCGGCCACCCGGGCGGGTGTAGCTCAATGGTAGAGCAGCAGCCTTCCAAGCTGAATACGAGGGTTCGATTCCCTTCACCCGCTCCATCCGGGGGCACACAAGTCCCAACTGCGATGAATTAGGGTTTCGAGAGAATGGCGAAGGCGAAGTTTGAGCGGACGAAGCCGCACTGCAACATCGGCACGATTGGTCACGTGGACCATGGTAAGACGTCGCTGACGGCGGCGATCACGAAGGTGCTGGCGGAGAAGGGCGGGGCGACGTTCACGGCGTACGACCAGATCGACAAGGCGCCGGAAGAGAAGGCGCGCGGCATCACGATCTCGACGGCGCATGTGGAGTACGAGACGGACAACCGTCACTACGCGCATGTGGACTGCCCGGGCCACGCCGACTACGTGAAGAACATGATCACGGGCGCGGCGCAGATGGACGGCGCGATCCTGGTGGTGTCGGCGGCGGACGGCCCGATGCCGCAGACGCGCGAGCACATCCTGCTGGCGCGCCAGGTCGGCGTTCCGGCGCTGGTCGTGTTCATGAACAAGGTCGATATGGTGGACGACCCCGAGCTCCTCGACC
>DATCRS010000440.1:0-4986 GCA_036568845.1 Devosia sp.
GAGCGGGGAACGATCTGCTCGAGCACCACCGTGCCGAAGTGCCGCGGCGGCGGGAAGAGCTCGTGCGGCGCGTAGCGCTCGCGCCAGTCGATGACGAGCCGCATGCCACCTTCCTCGTCCGGCTCGACGGTCGCGTCGAGACGGATGCTGCCATTGTGGCCGTTGGAGAGCGCACCATGAAGCGTTGCATTGGTGATGAGCTCGTGCATGGCGAGCCCAACATGCATGGCAGCGTTGGGACTAAGGGTGGGGTTGTCGCCGCTGAACTCGATCGGGCGCCGGGCAGAGTGGCCATCCTTGGCGAGCTGCGCGAGTACCAGGGCCCGGAATGCCGTGCCCATCCAATTGCTTTCGGTCACCAGGTCCTGCGTCGATGCCAAAGCCTGGATGCGGCCGCGGAACTTGTGCAGGAAATCGTCGATATTGCCCGCATGGTGGGAGGTTTGCGCCGCAATGCTGAGCACGATGGCGAGCAGGTTCTTGGAGCGGTGGCTGACCTCGCGCAGGAGGCTCGCGATCGCCATGTCTCGCTCGCGCTCCTCGGAGACGTCGGCAATGATGGTGATGAGGCCGGCTAAGCGGCCATCGAGCTGACGGTCGGGCAGGCAGGTGAGCTCGTGAATCCGCCGTCCGTCCTCACCGCGAACCTCGATCTCGCTTGTGGCCGAGGCGCTGCCCTCGAGCACTGCGGCCATGATCACGCGCAGCCGCTCTTCGGCGGCTTCACCGTCATCGCCCGCCCAGTCATCAGCGAGATTCTCGGAAAGGGGGGTAGCCTGGTCGGCGGAATAGTAGCGGACCGACAGATGCTTGTGCTGCAGGCATCGGCGCAGGGCGCGGAGGCGTGTCGCATCGGCGTCGGGTGGCTCTACGATCGTTTCGGTCATCTTGCACCACCGAAATAATCAAGGCCGTTCCACGCCTTGCGCGGAACCGCCCCTGCACGGATCGGTTCGATCCACTCGAAGGCAGTCCAGACTTCAAGGCATTGGCGTCAGGCCCTGCGGATCATGCTGATGATCAGGGAGACAACCAGGAAGGCCAGGAACAGGAAGAACAGGATCTGCGCAATGCCGGACGCGGCGCCGGCAATACCGCCGAAGCCGAGGACGCCCGCCACCAGCGCGATGACCAGGAACAGCAGCGCGTAGTAGAGCATAGGATCTCTCCCTCTCTATCTTTTTTCTCTGCTGAACTAACGGTTTGCTTTGGTCGCGGTTCCTCCGGCGCAGCAAAAAGCCGGGGAGCTACCCCCGGCTTTTGACAGAGCTTTGAGCCTGTTTCAGGCCGCCGCGCGAGAGCCTTCGTCGAAGAACAGCGCCTGACTGATCAGCGCCTTCACCATGTCGGGGTTGAACGGCTTGGTGACGAGGAAGGTCGGCTCGGGGCGTTCGCCGGTCAGGAGCCGCTCGGGGAAGGCCGTGATGAAGATCACTGGGATCGGCTGGTCAGCGAGAATGTCATTGACCGCATCGATGCCCGAGGAACCGTCGGCCAGCTGGATGTCAGCGAGGATCATCTTGGGCTGGTTCTTGCCGTACATCGCCAACGCTTCCTTGTGGGTGCGCGCGATGCCGGTGACCTTGTGCCCGAGGCTCTCGACCAGCTGCTCGATGTCCATGGCGATCAGCGGCTCGTCCTCGATGATCATGATATCGGTCGCCACCTGGCTCGAAATCTCGTGCGAGGCTTCGTCGAGCAGCTTGGCGAATTCCTCGGCGGAGACGTCCAGCACCTCGGCTGCCTCGTCATGGGTGAAGCCCTCGACGGCCACCAGCAGGAAGGCCTGGCGGGCACGTGGGGCGAGATTGGCGAGATTGGCATGCGCGCGCTTTTCCCAGGCAAAAGTCGAGCTCGGCTCGGGAATGCGGACAGCGGAAGAGGAGAACAGGCTCGAGAAGAGCTTGTAAAGCGCAATACGGTCGTTGGTGGCTTCTGGGAAGATCGAAATATCGGCGATCAAGGCCTCCAGAGTGGCAGCTACGTAGGCGTCGCCGGATGTCTGAGAACCAGTGGTCGCCCGAGAAAAGCGACGCAGATACGGCAAATGCGGAGCGATCCGCATGGACAAGGTCATAAAAGAAACTCCCTGTGACGCTTGGTGCTAACTTACCGTGGCGCTAAACGGAGGCGGAACAGGAAAAGTTCCGGGATGGAACTTTTTTCCCCGCAGATCATTCTAGGGCTCTGCGGCAGAATGGGGCGTCAATTCGGCTGTGAAGGCGGCGTAATGCGAGACAAGGCGAAGATGAACGATATGAGCTCACCCAGACCACGGCGTTTCGATGATGGGCTGGGTCCAAACTCAGATATCGGGGCGCGGCTGCGTGCCCTCTTCGGCGCTGTCCAGGACGAGCCGATTCCCGATCGCTTGCTCGACCTTCTCGAACAACTCGATCAGGCCGAGAGCAAGACCCAGTCCGCGAAGGGAGAGTAACGCCATGGGCGATACCACTCCAAAACGCGATACCGGTGCGACCGAATCCACCTCCTTCAAGCGCGAGCTGCTGGCGACGCTGCCGAGCCTGCGCGCCTTTGCCGTGTCGCTCTCGGGCAAGCACGACAAGGCCGATGACCTCGTGCAGGACACGGTGATGAAAGCTTGGGCCAAGCAGTCGAGCTTCGAGATGGGCACCAACATCAAGGCCTGGCTCTTCACCATCCTCCGCAACGAGTTCTACAGCCAGATGCGCAAGCGGGGCCGCGAGGTGCAGGACACAGACGGCGCCTTCACCGAGCGCATGGCGGTCCACCCGGCCCAGTACGGGGTGCTCGACCTGGCTGACTTCAAGAGGGCGCTCGACGCGCTGCCGGATGACCAGCGCGAAGCGGTGATCCTCATCGGTGCCTCGGGCTTCTCGTACGAAGAGGCCGCCGAGATCTGCAATTGCGCCGTCGGCACTATGAAGAGCCGGGTGAGCCGGGCCCGCAGCCGCCTGCAGGATGTACTCAAGGTCTCGGGTGAGGCCGACTATGGGCCGGACGCGGTATCGGCCCAGGTCACCACCATTCCGCACTCCTAGCATCCCTTGGCCCCATTCTGGCCCAGTATGCCGTGTAATCGTCGCGACTGCCGCTACTCCTACTGGTCCTTTGCCGGAAGAGCGAATACGATCTGGATGGGAACTGAAGGACTGCGCCTATGACCGAAGCTTCGACGGGGCTCGGTCTGCTTGTCCTCCCCAAGGGGGATGCTGCCCGCAGGCTGAGCATAGTCCTTTCCCTGATCTTCGTCCTCGCGGCCGCCGCCGCGTCGCTGTTCCTTGTACGCAGCGTCGATTCTCAGCTCAACGACATGTCGAAGGCCTATGACGTCCGCCGGCAGGCGCGCGAGCTGGTGCTGTCCCTGGTAGATGCCGAAACCGGCCAGCGCGGCTACCTGCTCACGCAGGACGCCGCCTATCTCCATCCCTACGAGCTCGCCGTCGCGACGCTCGATACCACCTACAACACGCTGCTCAGCCTGGTTTCCGACAACCCGGAGCAGCTCAGCCAGATTCAGCCTTGGGCCGGCCTCATCGAACGCAAGCGGAGCGAGATGGCCGAGACGATCGAGCTCGCTTCCAAGGGGCAACTGGCAGCCGCGCTCGCCATCACGCGGGCGGACACCGGCGAGGACCTGATGAGCACCCTGCGCTCCGCGATCCGCAGCTTCGTCGCGCAGGAAGACGCAAAACTCGTCGAACGGAACGCTGCCGTGCAGGCCTATCGGCAGTGGCTGGTGGTGACCATTATGGCGGCGCTCGCCAGTGCCGCGACCCTTGCATACGTCCTCTTCACCCGCACGCAGCAGGAATACTCCAGCCTTGCCCGGGCCAGCAGCGCCCTGCAGGAGCAGAACGAGGAGCTGGAGGCGCATGTGCGCGAGCGCACCGCCGAGGCGGAGGAAGCGCGGGCGCATGCCGAGCGGGAGCGGGCGCGTGTCGAGGCGCTGCTGCAGGACACCAACCACCGCATCGGCAATTCCCTCGCCACCGTCTCGTCGCTGCTCGGCCTGCAGGTGACGCGGACGCGTTCCGACGAAGTACGCAAGGCGCTGGAGGCGGCGCAGGGGCGGGTGCACGCCATCGCCTCCGCCCATCGCCGCCTGCGGCTGGGCGCCGATCTCGAGACCGTCAGCGCCGACGAGTTCCTGGAATCTGTGCTCGACGATCTCCGCACCACGCATGCGACGGGGCGCGACGTGGCCTTCCACGGCGAGTTCGAGCCGCTGACCATCAATGCCCGGGACGCCACTACCATCGGCATCATCCTGGGCGAGCTCATCACCAATGCGCTGAAGCATGCGTTCGCCGAGCAGGCGACAGGTCATGTCTGGGCGCGGTTCTATCGCAACGCCGAGGGGGCCGCGGTGCTCGGCGTCGAGGACGACGGCAAGGGTCTGGCGCCCGACGGCGAGAAGTCGGAATCCGGGCTCGGGGCGATGATCGTCAAGCAGCTGGCGCGCCAGTTCGGCGGCTCGCCCAGCTACGAAACCCGCGAGGGCGGGGGTACGCGCGTCTCCGTGACCCTGCCGGAGCTCGACGGCGAGAAGACCGCCACGGCTTAACGCCGCCGCCGGAACCTGCCACATTGCCACCCGTTCTGCGACGAGCCTCGGCCCCGCCGGGCGGGAGACAAGGGCATGCGCTTCATCGGCGTTCTCAACCGCGACGGCGGCAAGTTCCGCACCACGGACATGGAGCCATTTGCTGCCCAGGCGGTGCGGATTTTTGCCGAGCACGGCCACACGCTCGAGCCGCGGATCGTCAAAGGCCGGGACCTCATCGCCGAGCTCGAACGTGCCGCCAACGACAAGGACTGCGACGCCCTGCTGGCCGGCGGTGGCGACGGGACCATCTCGGCCGCCGCCGAAATCTGCTTTCACAGCGGCATGCCGCTCGCGGTGCTGCCCGCCGGCACGATGAACCTCTTTGCCCGATCCTTGAAGGTGCCGCTGGTGCTCGAGGCGGCACTCGCGGCGCTGGCTGCCGGCAAGACGAGGCG
>DATCRS010000441.1:0-5869 GCA_036568845.1 Devosia sp.
GAAGAAGCTGCTCGAACTGGGCCGCACCATGATGGTGGACGCCAAGGTGGTGCTGCTCGACGAGGTTGCGGCCGGGGTCAACCGCACGTTGCTGCAGGACCTTGCCGCCAATATCGAGCGCATGAACCAGGAACTCGGCTACACCTTCTTCGTCATCGAGCATGACATGGACCTCATCGGCCGGCTCTGCGATCCGGTAATCGTGATGGCCTCGGGCGAAAAAATCGCAGAGGGCCCCATGGCCGAAATCCGCGCCAACCCGCAGATCATCGAGGCCTATTTCGGCGCCCCAGTGGAGGCCGCGTAATGGCCCTGGTCGAGATCAAGGACGTCGTCGGTGGTTACGGCGGCGCGCCGATCCTCAACGGCGTCAACATCGCCATCGAGCAGTCCGACATCGGGGTCATCGTCGGCCCCAATGGCGCGGGCAAGTCGACGACGCTCAAGGCGCTGTTCGGGCTGGTGAAAGTCACGTCGGGTTCGATCAGCTTTGCCGACGAGGACATCACCAACTCGCTGCCCGACCGGCTGGTGCCCAAGGGGCTCAGCTTCGTGCCGCAGGAAAAGAACGTCTTCACCTCGATGAGCGTCGAGGAGAACCTGGAAATGGGCGCCTTCACCCGGCGCGACGACTTCTCCCAAACCCTGCGCTGGGTCTACGACATGTTCCCGGTGCTGCTCGAAAAGCGGCACCAGAAGGCAGGCGAACTCTCCGGCGGCCAGCGCCAGATGGTGGCAATGGGTCGGGCGCTGATGAGCCAGCCGCGGCTGCTGCTGCTGGATGAGCCGTCGGCGGGCCTATCGCCGCGCTATGTGCTCGAGATCTTCGATCAGATCGTCAAGATCAACAAATCCGGCGTCGGCATCCTGATGGTCGAGCAGAACGCGCGGCAGGCCCTGGCCTTCGCATCGCGCGGTTTCGTGCTCGCCAATGGCCAGAACCGCTTCACCGGCACCGGCCCCGAGCTGATCGCCGATCCCGAAGTCGCCAAGAGCTTCCTGGGGGGCTGAGCGGGCGCGATGAACGAACTCATCTTCTTTTTCAACAACGTCATCGTCGCAGGCGTTGTCCTGGGGTCGATCTACGCTGTCGGCGCCATCGGCGTCACGCTGATCTTCGGCATCCTGCGCTTCGCGCATTTCGCGCACGGCGACATGATGACCATGGGCGCCTTCATCGCGTTCCTCCTCGCCATGGCGGCGTCGGCGATGGGGATCACAACACCTGTGGTGCCGACGGGCTTCCTGGTCCTTCCGATCGCCATGGTGATCGCGGCCGTGATCGCGCTTGGTCTCGACAAGAGCTTCTACGCCCCGCTCCGCAAGCGCGGCGCGCGGCCGGTGACGCTGCTCATCGCGTCGATCGGCGTCACTCTCATCATCCAGGGCCTCATCCGCCTGTTCTTCGGCTCGGGCACCTACTCGTTCTTCACCACCGAACAGAAGCAACTGATCCGAATCCCGGTACCGCTCGAGGGCGTGACCCGCACCATCAATTTCACCCAGCCGCAGCTGCTGATGGTAATCTGCACCGCTGCGGCGGTAATCGCGCTCCATCTCTTTCTCACCCGCAGCCGCCTCGGCAAGGCGATGCGGGCCATGGCGGACAATGCCGACCTCGCGCAGGTCTCGGGCATCAACACCAAGCTCATCGTGCGGGTGACCTGGATCATCGCCGGCTCGCTCGCGGCCATGGCCGGCACCATGCTGGCGCTCGATGTCCAGTTGAAGCCGGACCTCGCTTTCAACATCGTGCTGCCAATCTTCGCCGCCGCGATCGTCGGCGGTCTCGGGCAGTCCTATGGCGCCATAGCGGGCGGCTTCCTCATCGGCTTTGCCGAGACGCTCGCCATCTTCAACTGGACAACCTTGTTCCGGCCGCTGCAGGGCGTGCTCCCCTTCGAACTGCCGGCAACGCTCGCTGTCGTGCCCACCGAGTACAAGCTCACCGTCGCCTTCGTGATCCTCGTCATGGTGCTGCTCTGGCGCCCGACCGGAATCTTCAAAGGAGCCTCGACATGACGCAGCGCTCCATCGTCCTTTTCGTCGGGCTTTTCGCGCTCTTTGTCGTCGTCGGCTGGGTCCTGGGCGCCGCCAACATCACGCTGCTGCTGGTGCAGAGCTTCGCCTATGCGCTGATCGCGCTGGGGCTCAACGTCCAGTGGGGTTATGGCGGTCTCTTCAACTTCGGGATCATGGGCTTTCTGATGCTGGGTGGTGCTGCGGTCACCTTCATCTCCTACCCGATGAACGCGGCCTTCTGGTCTTCCGAAGGCCCAATGCTGCTGGGCAGGGCGCTCATCGCCTTTGCGGCCGGCGCGCTGCTGGTCCTCGGCGCCGCCAAGTCCGACAAGATCGGCATTCGTGGCAGCTGGAAGACCGTGCTCACGGTCCTTGCCTGGATTGTTTCCTACATCGTCTACCGCAGCCAGATTGACCCGGCCGCCGCCTATATCGAAAGTGCCGGTGGCGGGTGGATCGGTGGCCTTGGCCTCAATCCGGTATTGGGCTGGATCTTCGGCGGCGTGCTGGCTGCCGGCGTCGCTTACATCGTCGGCAAGATCTGCCTGGGACTCCGTACCGACTATCTCGCAATCGCCACCATTGGCATCTCGGAGATCATTCGCGCGCTCCTCAAGAACATGGATTGGCTGACGCGCGGCACGCTCACGGTGTCGCCCATGCCGTGGCCGGTGGCCCTGCCGCAGAACCTTCAGGCGCAGGGCGTGCCGATCAACGATTCCTTCGTTTACGCCCGGCTCGGATTCCTCGGCATCGTCGTGGCCATCGTGGCCGTCGCCTTCTTTCTCGTGCAGCGCGCCTATGGGGGGCCATGGGGCCGCATGATGCGGTCGATCCGCGATAATCACATCGCCGCCGCGTCGATGGGCAAGAATGTCAAGCAGCGGCAGTTGGAGGTCTTCATTCTCGGCTCCGTGTTGATGGGCATCGGCGGCGCCATCCTCGTCACCTTCGGCCAGATCTATGACCCGAGTGCCTTCCAGCCGATCAATCACACCTTCCTCATCTGGGTGATGATCATCGTCGGTGGGGCCGGCAACAATTGGGGCGCGGTGTTTGGCGCGCTACTGATCTACATCGCCTGGATGATTTCCGATCCGGTGGCGCAGGCGGTGTTCACCACCATCAGCCAGTGGACGAGCGATCTCGGTTGGGGTGCCATCCCCGAGATCCAGTCGCGTGCCAGCCAGATGCGTGTGTTGGTACTGGGTGTGGTGATCACGATTGCTCTGCGGTTCGCTCCGCGCGGTCTGATCCCGGAGGTGGTGAAGCGTAGTGCCTGATGTCCAGATGTGGACACGCCCGCTTGACGGGCGTCCAAATCCGGACTATCTCTTAATCCGAACATAGGAGGCAGCTATGGCCCAGTTCGGTTTCGCAGAGCAGCACGCGCCGTTCGTCGTCGACCCGCCCGGGCTCGATCGCGCGCGTTTCATGCCGGAGAACCGGCGCCGCCTGAGCCCCCCGGCCCTGCGCACCTTCCTTGCCATCGCCGAACTCTGGGGCCTCAACGAGGAGGAGCGCCGGCTGATCCTCGGCTATCCGTCGCGCTCGACCTATCACAACTGGGCTAAGCTGGCGCGGGAGCACGGCAGCTTCGTCCTCGATGCCGATGTGCTCACCCGTATCTCGGCCATGTTCGGCATCCACCAGGCACTGGGCGTGCTGTTCGGCACCGAGGCAGAAGGTATCCAGTGGCTGCGCAGCCCGCATGAGGCCACGGTGTTCGGCGGCCGTCCGCCGCTGGCACTGGTCACCAGCGGCACGCAGGACGGGCTGATGATCGTCCGGCGTTTCCTCGATGCGGCCCGGGGCGGCCTCTACATGGCGCCCAATGCCGCCGATGCGGCGTTCACGCCCTATAGCGACAAGGAGTTGGTCTTTACGTGACCGGCTTCACTGCCGCGCCGCATCCAAGCCACCGGCTGATCCCGTCGCAATATCCGCCCATCGGCCTGTTCGACACGGTCGCCAGTATCGCCGACCTGGAAGCGGTGATGGAGCTTGCCGGCTGGACCAATGACCGGCTGGTGCCCGAACGGCTGCACCGCCTGTCGCAAGACGAGTGGGTGCATGGCCGGGCCAATTCGAGCATCGTGCTCGCCGCCTTCTTGCACGTGGCGTCGGGCGGCAGCCGCTTCAACGGCCCGGACCTCGGTTGCTGGTATGCCTCGGCCGATCTTCGCACCGCCGCGGCCGAAGTGGCACACCACCTGCGGCGCGAGCTGATCGCCCGGCAGGTGCAAGAAGCGACCCGCGTCTATCGCACCTACACAGCCCGTCTCGCGGGTCGCTTTCGCGACGTGCGTGGCGACGCGAGGCTGCACAATCCAGAGAGTTACGAGGCGAGCCAGGCCTACGGCGAGGCCGAGCGACATGCCGGCACCGATGGCATCGTCTATGACAGCGTCCGCCTGCAGGGCGGTATCAACGCCGCGGCGTTTCGGCCGAGCAAGATCCTCGACGTCACCCAGGCCGAGCATCTCGAGATCACCGTCCGGGCCGGTGAGCGGCGAATCGACGTGAAGCGGCTGACGGCGGAATAGGATTCCGAGCCTATCCTCGCAGCCTCATCCTAAGCTTGTCGGAGGACGCGGCGTGGTACTCCAGCAAAAAAAGGGCCCGGGATCGCTCCCGGGCCTCCAAACTCAGCTGAGCGAGGTGCTTATTGCACCGGGCCCTTCTCGACGAAGGCACCGTTCTCCCAGACGACTTCGACGATGACACCGTCGACGTCACCGGCCGCGTCGAAATCGAGCGGGCCGCCGGCGCCTTCATAGTCGATGTCGGTACCGGCCGCGATCAATTCCTTGGCCTTGGTCCACTCACCCGGAAGAATCTTCTCGCCGGGGGCGGAAGCGACTTCGCGGAGGGCGGCGGCGAGGCCAGCTCGGTCCGCGGTGCCGTTCTTCTGCACCGCGAGAGCGAGCAGGAAGCCGGCGTCATAGGCCTGCGGCACGTAGGTACCGGCCGGGTCGATGCTGGCATCGGTCGCGAGCTTGGTGAAGATCGTGGCCGATTCACCGGCATAGGCACCCGCACGGGTAGCGGTGAAGTTGCCGACATTGGCACCGGCGAGCGCGTCGCCGATCATGCCGTCACCCCCGAAATAGGAGGTGAAGTTGCCGCTCTCGTTGGCCTGCTGCAGGATGGTGAGGCCCGAGCCCGAGATGTAAGCGAGGACGACGAGGTTCTGCGAGCCCGAACCGGCGAGCTGGCCGAGTTCGGCGCGGTAGTCGGCCTTGCCGTCTTCGTGGGCGAGATTGGCGCTCACGGTGCCGCCGAGCTCGGCGAAGCGAGCGGCGAAGACGTCGGCGAGACCCTTGCCGTAGTCGTTGTTGACGTAGGTGAGAGCCACATCTTTGACGCCCTTGGCGATGAGCAGGTCAGCCAGCTTCACGCCCTGGAACGCATCCGACGGCGTGGTGCGATAGACGAGGTCGTTGTCCTCGAGAGTCGTCAGCACCGGGGCCGAAGCCGACGGCGAGATCTGGACGACATTGCCGGGGATGCCGGCCGTGGTGGCGGCGCCAACGGTGGCGCCGGTGCAGAAAGCGCCGACGAAAGCGGTGACCTGATCGGTATTGACCAGCTTGTCGGCGGCGGGGCCGGCAACCGACGGGTCGCAGGCCGAGTCACCGGTGACGGTGACGATCTTGCCGCCGTCGAGGATGCCGCCCTGGGCATTGACATGGTCGAAGGCGAGCTGAGCGCCGGCCACGATCGGCGGCGCCAAGGATTCGATCGGGCCGGTCAGGTCGCCCA
This sequence comes from Devosia sp., assembly GCA_036568845.1. Taxonomy (GTDB): domain Bacteria; phylum Pseudomonadota; class Alphaproteobacteria; order Rhizobiales; family Devosiaceae; genus Devosia_A. Next base: position 5,788 of record DATCRS010000441.1, read on the forward strand.
GAATGCCGAGCTTCACGTCCTGCGCCAGCGCCGGAGCGGCGAGGCCAGCTCGGTCCGCGGTGCCGTTCTTCTGCACCGCGAG
>DATCRS010000442.1:0-3672 GCA_036568845.1 Devosia sp.
GTTCTCGGGCTGGCGTTTTGCAGCGGTCTTGCGACCTACCTGATCCACCGCCTGGGCCGCCGCAATGGCTTCATGCTCGGGGCGGCGCTGAGCCTTCCCGCCGGCCTCATCGCGGCGACCGCAATCATGATGCAGAGCTTCGTGCTATTTTGCGTCGGTCTGTTCCTTGTCGGCGCCTCCAACGCCTTCGGCAACCAGTATCGCTTCGCGGCCGCTGACAGTGTGCCGCCCGACTGGAAGGCGCGTGCCATCTCTTTCGTGCTGTTGGGTGGTGTGCTGGCCGGCTTCATCGGCCCGGGCCTGGGCGGCTTGACCAAGGATCTCATTCCCAACGCGCCCTTTGCCGGCGCCTTCCTCATCATGGCGACACTGGCCGTGGTGACGGTCATCGTCCTCAGCCAGACCAAGCTGGCACCGACCCACGAACGCAAAGCCGGCCACGAGGGTAGGACCATTCCGCAGCTGCTGCGCTCGGTGGATGTGATGATCCCGGTCATCGCCGCCACCACGAGCTATGCCCTGATGACCCTGGTCATGGTCGCGGCGCCCCTCGCCATGGTCTATGTCTGCGGCCACACGACGCTCGACGCGACGACCGCCATCCAGTGGCACGTCGTGTCGATGTTCGCGCCAAGCTTCGTCACCGGTTGGGTCATCTCGAAGCTCGGCTCACACCTCACGGCTGGCCTCGGGCTGGTGCTGATCGCCGGAGCGGCCATCATCTCGCTGACCGGCACCTCGGTCATTCACTTCGACATCGCCTTGGTGATGCTAGGCGTCGGTTGGAATTTCGGCTTCATCGGCTCGACAGCTCTGCTCACCGAGAGCTATCGGCCGGAGGAGGCCGCGCGCGTCCAAGGCCTCAACGAACAGCTGGTGTTCGGTGTCATGGCGCTGGCCTCTATCGGCTCGGGCCTCTTGCTTCAGCTCATCGGCTGGGAGGCGATCAACATCGTCGCCCTGCCGGTCGCAGCAGCGGCGATCCTGGCTTTGGCCTGGGGTGATCTGCGCCGGCGCCGCCAGCGGGCGCTGGTCTGAGCTAGATCGAAGCGAGCAGCGACTCGAGGAAGCTTCGATCGATGCCGAAAGAGGGCGTGCGGCGCGACTGGATGGCGATGACCTTGCCGTCCGCCGACCCATAGACCGCCTTGTCGACCACCTTCTTGTTCTTGTCGAAGTAGACTGCCAGCACGGTGCGGTCGCTCGACGTGTTGAGGCCGAAGGCCGTCCGCTCGACCTTGGTCTGGATGTAGTAGTAGGCAGTCTCGTTGCCGAAGGTATTGGTCACCTGTGGCGAGCCGAGGACGGTCGTCACCAGCGCCTGGCTTTGGCCAGGCCGGATCTGCGCCAGCGCGTCCTGCGAGATCTCGTAGCCCTGTGTCCGTTTCTGGGTCAGCATCAGCCCGCTGCCGCATGCCGAGAGGCTGAGGCTGAGAGCGATCGCGGCCGAGATCGGGAACAGGTGGCGTTTGGCGCTGAAGGGCATATGTTTGACTTTCCCGAAGGCTCTCGACTATAGGCACCCATAGAGGCGTCGCGCGGTCATCGGACCGGGCCGCCGGACTGTTTAGCTGCCAAATGCCGTTGCTGGCAAGCTGGCTTTAGGCTTGGATAATCCCCTTCACACCGGCAGCTCTCGACCAGTAGAGGACGCGCACGCGCACCCCGATGATCCTCCACCTCTTCCGCAAAAACCGAGCAACCGAAGCGGTTTATGCCGTCTATGCCGCCATTGTGGCGCAATCCCGGCAGCCACGGTTCTACGCCCAGTGGAACGTGCCGGACACCGTCACCGGCCGCTTCGATATGATCTCGCTCCACATAGCTCTGCTCTTCCGCCGCCTGCGCAAGGAGGGCAAGACCGTGGACGACTTCGCTCAGGCGGTTCTCGACCTGTTCTTCAAGGACATGGATCGTTCGCTGCGCGAAATGGGGGTGACCGATCTGGGCGTACCCAAGAAGATCCAGAAGATGGGCAGCATCTTCTATGGGCTCCTGACCAGCCTCAGCGAGGCGATGGACCGCGCCGACCGCGCCGAGGTCGAGGACGTCATCCGCCGCAACCTGTTTGATGGTGCCGATGAAGCGGCGGCTGGCCTCCTGGCGGCCTACCTCTTCGAGGAAGCAGCGCGCCTGGAGCGGCAGCCCACTGCGGCGATCATCGCCGGCAAGCTCGAAATGGGAGCGGCGGCATGAGCGGCCACGGCGAGCGCTTCCGAATCCCGGATGCCAGCATCCGCCTCGATGCCATGCCGGCCGCCGGCCGCGACCTCAACCTCGTGGTCGACAAGGCGGAGCGGGATGAGCTGGCGGAAACGCTCGACGTCGTCGCGATCGACCGGCTCGAGGTCAAGCTTCACGCCGTTCGCTTCCGGGGTGGTATGCGCGTCACCGGCCGCCTCCACGCGCTCGTCGTGCAGCAAAGTGTCATCACCTTCGAGCCGGTGACCCAGGAAATCGGCGAACCCATTGACCGCATTTTCCTGCCGGGTGGCGAAAAGGCGTATGCCGGCCCAGCCAATGCCGAGATCTTCGTCGACCTCGAGGGCGACGACGTTCCGGATCACTTCGAGGGCAACGAAGCCGACCTAACCGACTTGATAGTCGAGACCCTGTCGCTGGCCATCGATCCCTATCCCCGCGGCGAGGGCGAGAGCCTGGACAACTCCGGAGTTGATCCGATCGAGGACGAGGTCAACCCTTTCGCCAGCCTCAAGAAGCTCAAGCAGGACCTCGATAAGGGCTGAGGTCGCCTTTATTTCCGCGGGGTTGCGCGGCATAGGCGATTGGGTATGTTGCAGCAAGCCCGCGCGGACGGGCGGAGAATCCGGGCCCACATGACCGATTCCATTCGTATCTCGGTAGACGCCATGGGCGGGGATCATGGACCTCGCGTGGCGGTACACGGGGCCCGGCTGGCGCTCAAGGAACGCAAGAACACCAGCTTCATCTTCCACGGACGGCAAGCCGAGATCGAGCCGCTGCTCGAGCAGCATCCAGAGCTGAAGCCGGCCTCGCGCGTTGTCCACAACGACAACGTCATCGGCATGGACGAAAAGCCGAGCCAGGCACTCCGCAAGGGGCGCAACAACTCGTCCATGTGGGCTGCACTGCAGTCCGTCCGCGATGGCGAGGCGGACGTTGCAATCTCCGGCGGCAATACCGGCGCATTGATGGCCATGGCGACTTTCTGTCTGCGGCCAATGGAGGGCATCTCCCGGCCCGCCATCGCGGCCATCTGGCCGACCCTTCGCAGCGACATCATCGTGCTCGACGTCGGCGCCACGATCGGTGGCGACGCCAAGCAACTGGTCGACTTCTCCATCCTCGGCTCGGCGCTGGCGCGCGCGCTCTTCGACCAGGAAGCCCCCACGATCGGCCTCCTCAATGTCGGCACCGAAGAAATGAAGGGCCATGAAGAGATCCGAGAGGCGGCAAAGATCCTGGCGGAGGCGAGCGGCGAGGGCTTCGTCTATCATGGGTTCGTCGAGGGCGACGACATCGGCAAGGGCACGGTCGACGTGGTCGTCACCGAAGGTTTTACGGGCAATATCGCTCTGAAGACCGCCGAGGGAACCGCGCGGCAGGTCGGCACTTACATCCGCAATGCGCTCAAGGCCGACATCATCTCTATGATCGGGGCAGCCATCGCCGGCCAGGCCCTGCAGGCGT
>DATCRS010000443.1:0-6001 GCA_036568845.1 Devosia sp.
CCACCGCCATTGTCGGCCGGAACGGCGAGCTCGAAGGCTGGATCGGCTTTTCCGCGCGCCGGGACGGCAACATGGCGCTCGGCCTCGAGGCCGATGGACCCGATGCGGCACCGCTGACACCCGGACAGGTGCGCGCGGCCCGCGGCTATCTAGGCTGGTCGGCCGAACAGCTGGCCGAGCATGCCGGTGTCTCCTTCTCGACAGTGCGCCGGGTGGAAACGCCCGGCGAGCGGGGGGTTCGGGAGCAGAGCATCGCGGCGATCCGCAAGGCGCTGGAACGGGCCGGCATCAGCTTCACCACCGGCGTCGACGGGAGGACCGGGGTCTTCATGAAGTGATCCGGCTGGCTGGCCATTTACGGTCCGACAGCGGCGCCGATTGACGTTTTGGCGCCGCAGGTGTCCATTTGACGCCAGTCAATCGGGACCTTTTTCATGAAGAGCTTTTCCTCGTCGAGCTTTGCGAGCGACCATTCGCTGGCGCTCGAAGCGGCCTATGAGGCGGTCCAGAAGGATCCGCGGGCGCTGTTCACCAATTTCCAGTGGTTCCTGTTCACCGGCAAGGACACGATCTTCTTTACCGCCTTCTCGAAGGAAAGCTTCGACCAGGAGAAGCTCAAGAATCTCGCCTCGCGCGTGGTGGCACTGGCGCCGCAGCTGACGCATGGCTTCGAGGGCGCGCGGCCCGGGCATCCGCTGACCGAGAGCCAGCTCGAAGCCATCTGCTCGGTGCAGATGGTAGACGATTTCGACGGCTATCCCGACAAATGGCTGGGTCAGAGCGCCGACATTTTCGAGGCCAAGGACGTGCCCCTCTTCCGCTTCATGGCCGCCACCCGCAAGGATGGACCCGACAACGAGGGCCGCGCCTCGATCATCCAGGTGCGGGCGGCGCATGCGGTGCTGGAAGGCTCGGACGCCGCGCTCTTGACCCGGTCGCAGACCGCCGGGCACGGCGTGCAGTCGAACAAATCGAACAAGGTCGGGTTCGGCGCCCGTTTCGGCGCGTTCCTCTCGGGCCTCCTCGGCGCGATGATCCACCTCTTCTTTGCCTGGATCCTGTCGCCGCCGGACGTCCGGATTCTCTACCGCACCATGGCGCTCGAACGCAGCCGCATCCGGACGATCGCCAACCGGATCGGGGTCAGGCAGCGCTCGCTCTACTTTGCACTGGTCACCCATGCGCTGCACTCGGACACCGACAAGAAGCACAACGAGCGGGTGATCACCGCTGCCTACACCATGCTCGACACCGAACGGACGGCGTCGGACGACGACTTCTTCCGCGTGCGGACGCTGATGGCGAAATTCAAGTACAAGCCGGATTTCGTCGAGTACGCGCGCGGCGTCGACAAGGTGGTCGACGAGATCGAGAGCAAGGACGTCACCAAATTCCAGATGGGCATCCTGGCGCTCTTTGCCATGCATCGGCGCATCTACAACATCTTCCCGTTCCTCTATGGGCCGCGCTTCTGGCGCTTCGGCGGCACGCGCGACGCGATCGTGCTGACGCTGGTGCCGCCGCACCGCACCTTCGGGCCGGTGACGGAGTGGATGATGGAGCCGATCTATTGCGGCGCCTACCACCCGGCCGCCAACATCTGCACCTTCTGTCCCGGCCGCGAGTACATGACGCTCAACTTCACCATGGAGCAGCGCCACCTCGACAAGGTCGACCGCATCGAAACGCTGGTGCAGCAACTGGAGGCGGGGCGCTGATCTCGCGGTTCTCCCTCCCCCTTGTCGGGAGAGTAGCGGAGCTTGGCGCGAAGGCGCCTAGCGCAGCTGGGTTGGGGGTAAGCCCACGCACGGGTGGTTGGGAGTACCCCCACCCTAGCGTCGCTACGGCGCTCGCGCGCCTAGCTCTGCTTGCCCTCCCCACAAGGGGGAGGGAGACCCGACTGCGGGATCAGGTGACGGGCTGCAACTCCAACAACTCAACCAGCCTTTCCCGTGTAGCCACTACGCCGAAGGCCGGGCCGCCGGGGCCGAGCGCTGCGCCCGCGGCGAGCGGTCCGGCATCGACCGGATCGAAGCCGAGGTCGTCGATCAGGGCCAGTACCCGCGCCACGGCATCGCGATCGTTGCCGGCCGCCGCCATGGCGATACGGCCTTCGGCGCCACGCGGCCGGCGCTCGTCCTCGAACTGGTGGTAGCCGAGCTGGTTGAGGCTTTTGACCACCCTGGCCGAGGCAAAATGGCGCTGCACCACTTCGCTGGTGCGCGCCGGCGCATCGACGAAGTCTTCGACGATGCCGTCGGTCAGCTGCCAGTAGTTGATCGGATCGACCAGCACCTTGCCGGCAAAGGCATGGGCCGGCAGCTCACGGAAGCGATGGCTGGGTACGGCGAGCACGACGAGATCGCTGTGGGCGATGGCCTCGGCCAGAGTGACGGCCCGGGCGCCCGGCACGAGAATCTCGATCATCAGCGCGATGTCCTCGGGCGGACCCGATCGCGCTAGCACCAGGTCATAGCCAGCCGCCACCGCGGCACGGGCAATGGTGGTACCGAACTTGCCGGCGCCGATGATGGAGAGGCGGCGAGAGGTCAATTGCGCTTCCAGCTGGGACAAGGCTGCTGGCCTATGTAGGTGCTGAGGTGCGGTGACATCAATGGCGGGTTAGGCACGCGGGTGTGACTGGCGATGGCTCTGGCTTTCCCAGAGCAACTCAATAAGGTCGCAGCGCATCGAGCTGTGGGTGAGACATGCGGACAAATGTGATCTTTGCCAGTGCTGTGCATGACCCGGTGGGCCGGTTGGTGCCGGCGATCGAGAAACTGGCGGAGCTGCTCAGGGGAACGTTTGCCGGTTTCGCCTTCAACATCTCAGACAGAACGGTGCCAGGCGTGGCCGAGGTGGCCGAAAGGCTGCTGGATGCGCGGATCGTGGAGCATCCCGCGAATGAAGCCACGATCGGCAAGGCAAGGCGGGACGCGGTGCGGCTCGCGCTGACCGGTGGCGCTGTCCTCTATTCGGACCCCGACCACCTGTTGCGCTGGATCGAGAGCGACCCCGACGGGTTGCGCACTGCGTTGACGGCGCAACCCGACGCCGATTTCGTCGTGATCGGAAGATCGACCCGGGCTATGGCGGACGCACCCGCGCGGCTCCGCGAGACCGAGCGCATCGTCAACCACGTGCACCGGATGATGACCGGCAAGGATTGGGACCTGCTTTTCGCAGTGCGGAGGATGAACCGGCGCGCGGCGGAGCTAATCGTGGAAAGCTCGCAGATTGATACGCTCGCCAACGATGTCGAGTGGCCGTTGCTGGCACGGCAGGCTGGGTTGCGGCTGGGCTACACCGAGTCCGATGCGCTGATCTACCGAACGATCGAGGAGTTCGGCGAACCAACCGACACCGGCGACAACAGTCCCCTGCAATGGATCAGGAGACTGGAGTTTGCCGGACTGATGGCCGACGCTATGCGCCGGTTCCTGCCTACGTCACCACCGTGATCTTCTCAGCCGCCCGGGTCACCCCGGTGTAGAGCCAGCGCTTGCGGTCTTCGCGAAAAACGAAACTTTCGTCGAAGAGGTAGACGTTGTCCCATTGGCTGCCTTGCGCCTTGTGGACGGTGAGGCAGTAGCCGAAGGTGAATTCGTCGTATTGGCGGCGCTCCGGCCAGGTGAGGTTGTCTTCCTCGCCCGAGAAGAAAGCGAGATGGGTGACCACCTTGGCCTGGGACTTCTTGCCGGCGGTGGGATCGTCGGGGTCGAGGGTCATGGAAAAGCGGCCGTTGGAGCGCTTCTTGACCTCGGCGGCGGTCCAGATCTGGCCGTTGAGCAGCTTCTTCTGCGGGTTGTTGCGCAGGCAGACGAGGCGGTCGCCGACAACAGGCTCGTGGCGCGGCATGTTCTTCAGCTCACGCAGGCGGTCGTTGTAGGCGACGCGGGTCTTGTTGCGGCCGGCGAGCACCTGGTCGGCCTCGAGCACCGCATCGCGGTCTACATCGGTGCGGGGGATGACGAGGGACTCCCCGTACCGGCCATGCTCGAGATGGTCGCCCTCGCGGATATCCATCGACATGCGGATGATGGGATTGTCCTGCGCCTGCCGGTGGATTTCTGTGAGCATCACATCGGGATCGTGCGCGGTGAAAAAGCCCGCGCCCTGCACCGGCGGCAGCTGGAACGGATCGCCGATGACCAGCACCTTGGTGCCGAAGGAGAGGAGGTCGCGGCCCAGCGCCTCATCCACCATCGAGACCTCGTCGATGACGATGAGATCGGCGGTGGCGGCTTCGCTCTCTGGGTCGAGCACGAAGCGCGGCTCGTCGTCCTTGTCGGAGACGAGGGAATAGATCAGCGAATGGATGGTGGAGGCGCCGCGGCAGCCGTTCTTGCGCATCACCAGCGCTGCCTTGCCGGTGAAGGCGGCGTATTTCACCGACTTGACGCCCTGGGCGAGATGGCGGGCGAGCGTCGACTTGCCGGTGCCGGCCCAGCCGAAGAGACGGAAGACCTGCGGCCCGGTCTTGTCCTTGAGCCAGGCGGACACGGCCATCAGCGCCTGGTCCTGCTGCGGCGACCACTCGACCATCAGACGATGCGGGTCCGCACCGCGCCTATGCCGGCGATCTCGCCTTCGAGCAGGTCGCCGCGCACGACCGCGCCGACTCCGGCTGGGGTGCCGGTGAAGATCAAGTCGCCGCGCTTCAGCTCCACCCATTGTGAGAGGTGGGAGATGACATGCGCAAGGTCCCAGATCATGTCGGCGATGTCGCCCTCTTGGCGCAGGGTGCCGTTGACCTTGAGGGTGATGGCGCCGGCGGCCGGATGTTCGCCGAGGGTCATGGCGGGGACGAGCGGCCCGATGGGCGCGGAGTGGTCGAAACCCTTGGCCATTTCCCATGGCCGGCCGCCTTTCTTGGCGGTGGCCTGAACGTCGCGGCGAGTCATGTCGATGCCGGCGGCATAGCCCCAGACGTAGGAGAGGGCATCGCCGACCGCGATGTTGGCGCCGCCGCCGCCCAGCGCGGCAACGAGCTCGATCTCGTGATGAAGGTCTTCGGTATGGGAGGGATAGGGCGTGTCGGCGCCCGCGGTCACCAGCGCATCGGCGGGCTTTGAAAAGAAGAAGGGCGGCGCCTCGTCTGGGTCATGGCCCATCTCTCGGGCATGCTCGGCATAGTTGCGGCCAACACAATAGATGCGGCGGACAGGAAAGAGCGCACCATCGACAGTGGGCGCAGCAGTGACGGCGGGCGGGAAGACATAGTCGGCCATTGGACTCTCGCGATATTCGGCGCGGAGACTAGCGGAAAAGGCCGCGGGACAAAATGAGAACTTTCTCTCAATCGACTTCCCTCCCCCTTGTGGGGAGGGAAGCGCAGCTTAGGTCCGAAGGACCTTAGCGAAGCTGGGTGGGGGTAAGCCCACGCGCCGGTGCGAGCGATCACCCCCACCCTAGCGTCGCTACGGCGCTAACGCGCCTAGCTCTGCTTGCCCTCCCCACAAGGGGGAGGGAGGCCGACTGCTAGGCAAGAGGCTGCGCCACCTCCTCCGTCACCACCTCGAACCCTGCCAATGTGGCAACCCCGAACTGGGTGGAGAGGGCGACGTCGGTGGCGTCGCGGCCGATGGCCATGAGGATGCGGCCGATGCGCGGCGTGTTGTGGCGGGCGTCGGCGGTGTACCAGTGGCCGCCGAGGTAGACCTCGAACCAGGCGGAGAAATCCATCGGGTATGGCACCGGCGGGATGCCGATATCGCCGAGATAGCCGGTGCAGTAGCGGGCCGGGATGTTGAGGCAGCGGCAGAAGGCGATGGCGAGATGGGTGAAGTCGCGGCAGACGCCGATCTTCTGCTGGTAGGCGCCGAGTGCGGTGCGGGTCTTGTCGGCCTGCATGTAGTCGAAGGTGATGTGGCTGTGAGCGAAGTCGAGCACCGCTTGAACGCGCGGCCAGCCCGGCTCCACCTTGCCGAAAAGCTGCCAGGCGATGTCGCCCAAGAGGTCGGTTTCGACATAGCGGCTGCCCATGAGGAAGGTGAGGGTC
>DATCRS010000444.1:0-2034 GCA_036568845.1 Devosia sp.
CGTCCGCGACGCAGACGTGCACGCCGACCATGCGCCCGACGACAATGCCGTCGACGTCGATATCATCACGGCGATGCTGGAACGGCTGGCGAGCCAAGGACCGCGGCTGACCAAGCCGGGCTCTGAGCCTAGCCTTGAAGCTGACCTTGCAGCCCTCGCACGAAGCTCACGAGGCCGGTCCGCCGTTCGCGCTTGAGGCGCTCGGCCTTCAGGATCGACTGTACCTCGGCGAAGGCGTCATCGACGCTGTGGTTGATGACGATGTAGTCATACTCGGCCCAGTGGCTCATCTCGTGGCTGGCCCGGCTCATGCGCTTGCGGATCACCTCGTCGGAATCCTGCGCGCGCGAATGCAGCCGCTTCTCGAGATCGGCCGCCGAGGGCGGCAGGATGAAGACCCGAACCACGTCGACGCTCGCCTTCTGGTGCAGTTGCTGCGTGCCCTGCCAGTCGATGTCGAACAGAACGTCCTGTCCGGCCGACAGTGCCGCTTCCACGGGAGCACGCGGCGTGCCGTAGAGATTGTCGAACACGGTGGCCCACTCGAGCAGTTCGCCCTGCTCCGCCATCGTCTCGAACCTTTGCTTGTCGACGAAGAAATAGTCGCGCCCGTCGACCTCTCCCGGCCGCATCTGACGCGTGGTCGCCGACACCGACATCTTCAGGCCAGGCTCCCTCTCGAGCAGCATGCGCGACAGCGTCGTCTTGCCCGCGCCCGATGGCGAGGACAGCACGAACATCAATCCACGCCGCTCGACCCCGTCAGTGCCGTGCCCCGTCGTCATCGATCACTCCAGATTCTGGACCTGTTCGCGGAATTGCTCGACCACGTTCTTCATGGCGAGCCCGGTATTGGTCAGCTCGATGTCGTTCGACTTGGAGCAGCAGGTGTTGACCTCGCGGTGAAACTCCTGGGCCAGGAAATCGAGCTTGCGGCCGATCGGGCCGCCCTTGCCGATCAGCTCGCGCGCCTGCGCGATGTGGGATGCGATGCGATCGAGCTCCTCGCGGATGTCGGCCTTGGTGGCGATCAGGATCGCCTCCTGCATCAGGCGATCGGAATCGAAACGGTCTGAGGTATCAAGCAAAGCTGCGATCTGCTCGGCGAGTTTTGCCTTGATCGCCTCCGGCTTGCGGCCGGGCGAGCCTTCCGCCCTTTTTGCGAGCTGTTCGACCTCGTCGACCCGCTGGGTCAGGATCTGGCCGAGCGAGGTGCCCTCGCGCTTGCGCATCGCCACGAGCTCGTCGAGCGCCTTGTCGAAAGCGTCGGCGGCGGCGGCACGCGCCGCCTTGTCCTCTTCCTCATCGCCCTCGGGCTCGGCGACCTCGACCACACCCTTGATGGCGAGCAGACCGTCGATGCTCGGCGCGACCGCGTCGACCTTGCCGGAGATCATTGCCGCGGCCTTCAGCACCGCGTTGAGCACATCCTCATTGACGCGGACGGTGGCGGCCGCGTTGGCGCGCTTGACGTTGAGATTGGCGTAGACGGTGCCGCGCGAGAGCAGCTCGCCGGCGCGCTTCTTGGCGTGGGCCTCGAGCTCGTCGAAACCCTGCGGCAGCCGCACCCTGAGGTCAAAGCCCTTGGCGTTGACCGACTTCAATTCCCATTCGAACGTATACGGCCCGCTTGCGCCGTGGCTTCGAGCAAAGCCGGTCATGGACGACAGCGCCATCAGGTCAAATTCTCCGGATACATGGGATTCGCGAGGCCATCAGGCCACGGGAATCTTAAGACTATTTTGCAGGAAAGTGGAATCCGCAAAGTCCGCAAGGCAAGCCTGCAAGGAGCAGGCTTAGCGCCGGACCACCGGCGGCGACAGCTGCAGCGCGCCCTGGCGGGCAGGCCGCGCCGGCGGCTTCTTCTGCTGGGTCGGCTTGGGCGGGGTGGTCGCGGTCGGCGCCGTATCGGCCGCCGCGGGCGCGGCAGCCGGCGCCGGGGCCTCCTCGGCTGGCTCGACCGTGTCGTTCTGGATCTGCTTCTCCATCGCGCGGAGTTTGGCGACGTTCTTCTGGTGGGCGTCGTAGGTCTCG
>DATCRS010000445.1:0-12326 GCA_036568845.1 Devosia sp.
AGTCTGACTCTGCCGATTGGAGACATCCAACCCAAGCATCGACCCAGGATCGAAAGGGGCATCCATGAAGCTGGTGATTGCAATCATCAAACCGTCGCGCCTGGAGGAGGTCCGCCAGGCCCTCAACTCGCTCGACGTGCACGGCATGACCGTGACCGAAGTGAAAGGCTACGGCCGCCAAAAGGGTCACTCGGAAATCTATCGCGGCACCGAATACGCGGTGCACTTCCTGCCCAAGCTCAAGATCGAAATCGCCGTCGATGACGGCCAGGCGGACGCCATCGTCTCGGCCATTCGCGAGAGCGCCCAGACCGGCCGCATCGGCGACGGCAAGATCTTCGTCCTCGATCTCCTGGCAGTGACCCGCATCCGCACCGGCGAGACCGGCGCGGCCGCGCTCTGATGCCGCATTCTTTTGGGGAACCAACAATGACAGCTCTTAGAACGTCAAAAATCCTTGGAGCGGCCGCGCTGGCTACGCTCGCCATCGCTTTGCCCGCCATCGCGCAGGATGCCGCGGCACCTGCCGCCGATGCAGCCGCAGCTGCAACCGAAGCGGTTGCAGAAGCCGTCGCCACCGTCGACAAGGGCGACACCACCTGGATGATGGTTTCGACCATCCTCGTCATTGCCATGACCATTCCGGGCCTCGCCCTCTTCTATGGCGGTCTCGTGCGCGCCAAGAACATGCTGAGCGTGCTGATGCAGGTGCTCGCCGGCTTCTCGATGATGTCCATCCTCTGGGTCATCTACGGCTACTCGCTGGCCTTCAACGGCCCGACCGAGGGTGGCCTCTCGGCTTTCATCGGCGACTTCTCAAAGCTCTTCCTGTCCGGCGTCACCACCTCGACCAACTCGGCCACCTTCTCGGCCGGCGTCGAGATCCCGGAACTGACCTTCGTCATCTTCCAACTGACCTTTGCGGCCATCACCCCGGCGCTGATCGTCGGCGCCATTGCCGAACGCATGAAGTTCGGCGCGGTCATGGCCTTCCTCGCCATCTGGTTCACCTTCTCCTACCTGCCGATCGCCCACATGGTCTGGTTCGGCGGCGGCTATCTCTTCGGCCTCGGCGCCTATGACTTCGCCGGCGGCACCGTGGTGCACATCAATGCCGGCGTGGCCGGCCTCGTCGCCGCCATGATGCTCGGTTCGCGCAAGGAATTCCTCAAGGAGCCGATCCCGCCGCATAACCTCACCTTCACCTTCATCGGTGCGTGTCTGCTCTGGGTCGGCTGGTTCGGCTTCAATGCCGGCTCGAACCTCGAGGCGACCGGCCTTGCGGCGCAGGCCGTGCTGAACACCATCGTCGCTCCGGCGGCCGCTGCTCTGGCCTGGGCCGTGGCAGAAAAGTTCACCCGCGGCCATGCCTCGCTGCTCGGCGCGGCGTCCGGTGCAGTCGCCGGCCTGGTCGCCATCACCCCGGCCGCCGGCTTTGCCGGGGCCATGGGTGCAATCGTGCTCGGCGCCATTGCCGGCGTGGTCTGTCTCTGGGCCGTGGTCACCCTCAAGCCGATGCTCAAGTATGACGACGCGCTCGACGTCTTCGGCGTCCACGGCGTCGGCGGCATCGTCGGTGCTCTCGGTACCGCCATCGTGGCGGCCCCCGAACTCGGCGGCTATCCGCTCGACGGCTACACTATGGGCGGTCAGTTCATGACCCAGCTCATCGCCGTGGTCATCGCCGTCGTCTGGTCGGCGGTCGTCACTGCTGTGGCCATGCTGATCGTCAAGGCGATCTTCGGCGGCGCCCGCGTCTCGGAGTCGGCGGAAACCGACGGCCTCGACCTCTCGAGCCACGGCGAGCGCGCCTACAACAGCTAAGTCGATCGGGAGGATCGGGCACTGCCCGGTCCTCCACCCCGCCAGACCATCGTTGGTCGCGGCGTGCAGCTCAGGTACCTCTTGGCCCGCCACAGAGGCTTCCCACTCGCAAACTGCCTGGGCTGCACACCCCGATCAACCGCCGCATGCGCTGCCTACGCAATGGGCAGCGGGCGGTGGCTGATCGCCCATTTCGTGAGCAGGTGGCGGTTGCGCCAGTCGGTGAAGCTCGCCCTCCTTTGTTTTCATTGAGCAATCCGTGCCGTTTCGCTTGGCACGAGTCTTGAACTCATTGCCGCCCGAATGACCCCGATTGCGAGTCGGGGACTGTGGGAGGCTTCTGATGGACGGCAACAACGTCGGGCTCGACGTCTTTTTCGTATTGCTTGGTGCGATCCTAGTTTTCGCCATGCATGGCGGCTTCGCCTTTCTCGAGGTTGGCACCGTGCGCGGCAAGAACCAGGTCAACGCGCTGGTCAAAATCCTGGTCGACTTCGGCTTTTCGACGCTGGCCTACTTCCTCGTCGGCTATACCGTGGCCTATGGCGTCACTTTCTTTGCCAGCGCCGCGGCGCTCTCGGGAGCTGACGGCAGCTTCGGGCCGCAGGGCTTCTCGCTGGTAAAGTTCTTCTTCCTCGCGACCTTCGCGGCTGCGGTGCCGGCCATCATTTCGGGCGGCATCGCCGAACGGGCGAAGTTCTGGCCGCAGGTGATCACCGCCGCGGTGATTGTCGGGCTCGTCTATCCCTTCACCGAAGGCATCGTCTGGAACGGCAACTACGGCATCCAGGCCTGGCTCGAGGCGACCTTCGGCGCCCGGCTGCACGACTTCGCCGGCTCGATCGTCGTCCATGCCGTCGGCGGTTGGCTGGCGCTCGCCGCCGTGTTGCGGCTCGGGGCGCGCACCGGCCGCTATGGTCCCAATGGCCGGCCGTTCCCGCCTTCCTCGATCCCATGGCTGGCGCTCGGCACCTGGCTGCTCTGCATCGGCTGGTTCGGTTTCAATGTCATGTCGGCGCAGTCGGTGGCCGCGGTCTCCGGTCTGGTCGCAATCAACTCGCTGATGGCCATGGTGGGCGGCATCATTGTCGCCGCGCTGGTCTCGAAAGCGGACCCGGGCTTCGTCCACAATGGCGCGCTGGCCGGCCTCGTCGCCGTCTGCGCCGGCTCGAACCTGTTCCACCCCGTCGGCGCGCTGATCGTGGGCGGCATTGCGGGCTTCATCTTCGTCAGAGGTTTCCACTGGACGCAGGAAAAGCTCAAGGTCGACGACGTGCTCGGCGTCTGGCCATTGCACGGACTCTGCGGCCTCTGGGGCGGCATCGCCGCGGGCATCTTTGGGCTCGAAGCACTCGGCGGCATGGGTAGCGTTTCCTTCGTCACCCAGCTCATCGGCACGCTGGTGATCTCGGTCTATGCGCTGGGCGCCGGTTTCGTGATCTATCTCATCACGTCCAGGACGGTTGGTATCCGGTTGACCGACGAGCAGCAGCGCCGCGGCGCCGACCTCTCCATCCACTCGATCGGATCCGAGCCGGAGCGGGAGTTTTAGGCTCAAGCCACCACCGGCCGCAGTGTCACCTCCCCCCTTGCGGGGGAGGGTCAGGGTGGGGGTAGGAGAGCCCGGAGCAGGTGTCCGAGGCATCTGAGCCAACCCCGACTTCGCCGGCCCATCCACCCCTCCCCTGTCCCCTCCCCGCAAGGGGGAGGGTGACCCGACTGACAGCCTCTGCCCTCATCTTACAAAACGGGGCCCGCCGGTCCCCGTGGTTAGCGCGCAATTAACCATGGGTGCCTAGCATCAAGGCTCGGCCGGGAGTCCGTCCCGGCCACGAGTCTCAGCTAGTTCAAGTGTAAGATGACGATGCCGGCACAGCCCCTGCTCGAAGACGCCCGTTCCAGAGACCCGGCCCCGGCCATTGCGATTCGCATCCCCGTGCGCCTCGTCGGGCTGATCCTGCTGGGGCTTGTGGCCATCATCATGGTGTCGCTCGCCACCTGGTCGGTGGACGACCCGAGCTTCTCCTACGCCACCAGCAAGCCGCCGCAGAATTGGCTCGGCTTCCCGGGCGCGGTGATTGCGGATATGAGCTTCCAGCTGTTTGGCATCGGCATCGTTGCCGTGCTGGTGCCGCCGGCCCTCTGGGCCTGGAGCTTCGTGCGCCTGCGCGTGCCATCAAAGATGGGCCTGCGGCTCATCGCCTGGCTCGCTGCGTCCATCCTCGCCTGCGGCGTCTTTGCTTTCGTCGCCGCGCCCGAAAGCTGGCCGCTGCCGCTGGGCCTGGGCGGTCTCCTCGGTACGCTCTTCACCAATCTCGCTACGCTCGCGACCGGCGAGAACCCGCAGCCGGTGACGGCAATCCTCTTCGCCATCATCATCGCTACGCCGACCCTGGTGCTGTTCTGGATCGCCATGGGGCTGGGCAAGGTTTCGATGCCCAAGCTTCCGACCGGCCAGCCCAAGGCCAAGGCGCCGCGCGGTGCCCGCGTCACCGAGGACGAGGCTGATATCGAGCCCGAGCGCGACTCGATCTTCGACGTCGCCTTTGGCGCCATGATGCATCTCGCCTACTCGGCGCAAACCGCCTTCCGCCGCGCCCGCAACTCCATCCGCGAAAAGCGGGCGGCCGAGACCGAGCACCAGCAGTGGCGCGAGAGCGGCACGGTCGAGCCGAGCCTCTCCGGCTCCCGCCCGGCCGCAGCGCCCGCTGTCGCTACCCGCCAGGAGCCGCCGCTGGTGGCCGAGCGCCGCGCCATCACCATTGGCGGTCACGACCCAGACTATGACGAGGAGCCGGAGTTCGACGACGAGCCGGCCTTCGCTCCCGATGACACCGACGGAGTCATGTACGAAGCGCCGGTGCCGCAGCGCCCGATGCGCGGTCCTGCTTCGCGCATCGGCCAGCCGCCCGTCGTCGCACCCCAGCCGGCTCCGCGTGTGACCGCCCCCGCCCCGCGGCCGCAGATGGGCACCCGCGCGCAGCGCGAAGCCCAGGGCAACCTGCTCGAGGACGACAACGGCTTCGAGCTGCCCCAGCTCGACCTGCTCGCCGAGCCAAAACACAAGGGACCGAGCCCCGAGCACGCCCCCGAGCGTCTCGAGGCCATGGCCCGACGGCTCGAAGGCGTATTGCAGGACTTTGGCGTCAAGGGTGACATCATCAATGTCCGCCCTGGCCCGGTGGTAACTCTCTACGAGCTCGAGCCTGCTCCCGGAATCAAGTCGAGCCGCGTGATCTCGCTGGCCGACGATATTGCCCGCTCGATGAGCGCCATTTCGGTCCGCGTCGCCGTGGTGCCCGGCCGCAACGCCATCGGCATCGAGCTGCCCAACGAGACGCGCGAAACGGTCTATCTCCGCGAAATGCTGGCTTCGTCCGACTTCGAGAAGATGAAGGGCAAGCTGCCGATCTGCCTGGGCAAGACCATCGGCGGCGAGCCGATCATCGCCGACCTTGCCCGCATGCCCCACCTGCTCATTGCCGGCACCACCGGTTCGGGCAAGTCGGTGGGTATCAACACCTTCATCCTCAGCCTGCTCTACCAGATGACACCCGAGCAGTGCCGTCTGATCATGATCGACCCCAAAATGCTGGAACTCTCGATCTATGACGGCATCCCGCACCTCTTGACGCCGGTGGTCACCGATCCCTCCAAGGCGGTGGTCGCGCTCAAATGGGCCGTCCGCGAGATGGAGGACCGCTATCGCAAGATGAGCAAGATCGGTGTCCGCAACATCGACGGCTTCAACCAGCGCGTCACCGAGGCGCAGAAGCGCGGCGAGGTCATCACGCGCACCGTGCAGACCGGCTTCGACAAGGAGACCGGCGAGGCGATTTTCGAGAGCGAGCAGTTCGACCTCGAGCCGCTGCCCTTCATCGTCATCATCATCGACGAGATGGCCGACCTGATGATGGTCGCCGGCAAGGACATCGAAGGCTCGGTGCAGCGCCTCGCCCAGATGGCGCGTGCCGCCGGCATCCACGTCATCACCGCCACGCAACGCCCGTCCGTCGACGTCATCACCGGCACCATCAAGGCCAACTTCCCCACCCGCATTTCCTTCATGGTGACGAGCAAGATCGACAGCCGCACCATCCTGGGCGAGCAGGGTGCCGAGCAGCTGCTGGGCAATGGCGACATGCTCTACATGGCCGGTGGCGGCCGCATCCGGCGCCTGCATGGTCCGTTCGTCTCCGACCACGAGGTCGAGAGCGTGGTGAACCATCTGAAGTCGCAGGGTTCGCCGGACTACCTCGACTCGATCACCGCCGAAGAGGAGGAGTTCGATCCCGCCACAGCCATGGTCAGCGAAGAGGGCGGTGGTTCGGGCGACGACCTCTACGACAAGGCCGTGCACGTGGTCTTGACCGACAAGAAGGTCTCGACCTCCTACATCCAGCGCCGCCTCGCCATCGGGTACAACAAGGCCGCGACGCTGATCGAGCGCATGGAGCAGGAGGGCGTCATCTCGGCCGCCAACCACGCCGGCAAGCGCGAGATCCTCGTCGGCAACAACGCCGACGGGTACTGAGCCGCCGGTTTTCATCGGGCTGGACATTCTATAAGCGCATCCTTATATAAGGCGACGCTGATAGAAGGAGAGTACCCATGAGCTTCGATATTGCCGCCCATCTGGGAGCGATGACGCGCGAAGTGCGCAACCTCGAGCGCGATGGCCAGCCGGCAAAAGCTGTGGTGGCGTCGCGCGTCTACCCGACCGACGCAGCCGATCTTTGGGACGCGCTGACCAACTCGGAGCGCCTGCCGCGCTGGTTCGCCCAGGTGGATGGCGACCTCAGGCTCGGCGGCCGCTTCCATGTCCATGGCAATGCCGAGGGCACTATCACCGCCTGCGAGCCGCAGAAGCACATCGCCGGGACCTGGGAGTTCGCCGGCGCGACGAGCTGGATCGAGATTGACCTGACACCGGATGGCGACGGCACCCGACTCCAACTGGTGCACACCGCCCATATCAGCCCGCATTGGGACATGTTCGGCCCGGGTGCGGTGGGTGTCGGCTGGGAGCTCGGTTTCCTTGGGCTCTCCGCGCATCTTGCTGCGCCCGAGAGCGACGTTCGCGCCGAGGGCACCGGATGGGAAACCTCCGAAGAGGCGAAGGGCCTGGTGCGTGCATCCAGCGCCGCGTGGGGCGAAGCGGCGATCAACGCCGGTGAGAACCGCGAGCATGCCCTTGCGGCAGCGGAGGCAACGCGCAAGTTCTACTCGGGAGAAGCCCCTACGGAGATGTGATGCACGCCTTCGACGTCCTCGGCGATCCGGTCCGCCGCCGCATCCTGGAACTGCTCGCCGACCGCGAGCATGCCTCGGGAGAGGTGGTGGAGGTGATCGCGGGGGAATTCGGTATCACCCAGGCGGCGGTCAGCCAGCATCTGAAGGTGCTGCGTGAGTCCGGATTTGCGGTCGTCCGCCCGGAAGGCACCCGACGTGTCTACACGCTCGATACCACGCCGCTCCGCGACGTCGACGACTGGCTCGAACGCTTCCGCTTCTTCTGGACCCACAAGCTCGACGCCCTCGCCACCGAAATCGCCCGCGGCAAGAAGGAGAGGGCAGACGATACCGAGGTATAGACGGGTGGCGGTAGACCTCGTGCCTTCCACCTCTTGCCGCATTTGCTGCCTAGGTTAGGGTCTACCAAAGATTCCGCCAGGACGCGTCACCCTATGATTCGCCGCACCCTTCTCGCCCTCGTCGCCGCTGCGAGCCTTGCATCGACCCTGCCGTCGATGGCGCAGGAACCACGGCAGCTGACGCAGGAAGAGATCGACCTCATCAACCAGATCAGCGCCCACAACACCGCGATCAAGACCATGGTCGGCCGCTTCCTGCAGATCGACACGCAAGGCCAGAAGATCGAGGGCACGTTCTTCCTCGAGCGGCCCGGCAAGGTGCTGTTCCGCTACAACCCGCCCTCCTACGAGCAGATCGTCTCTGTGGGCCGTGGCTTCTACGTCGTCGACCGCAAGGAAAAGACCCAGTATGCCTATCCGCAGGACAAGGTGCCGCTGCGCGAATTCCTGAGCGACGATATCGACCTGATGAGGTCTAACATCGTCGCCATCGCCCAGTCGGACGACTACCTCTCGCTCACCCTGCAGGACGATACCCCGGCCGGCATCGTCCAGGTCGAGCTGGTCTTCGACAAGGAGAGCTTCGATTTGAAGCAATGGGTGTTGACCGAGCCATCGGGCGGCCAGCTTACCTTCTCGCTCTACGACGTCGAAAAGGGCGTCGAGATCCCGCGCTCCTTCTTCTCTATCGACGCCACCTATCGCGCGGTGGACCCCACCGGCCGCAGCTGAAACCGGCTTTACCTTCGCGCTCGGGGAGGGTCATAAGGACCCGCCCCGCAACCAAAGCGCGATTCCATGCCCGTTTCCCTCGCCACCTGGAACATCAACTCGGTGCGGCTCCGGCTGCCGCTGGTGCTGGATTTTCTCGCCAAATATCAGCCGGACGTCCTCTGCCTGCAGGAGATCAAGTGCCTCAACGAGCAGTTCCCGCGCAAGGAGCTGACGGCGGCCGGGTACCCTTACCATGCGGTGCACGGGCAGAAGGGCTATCACGGCGTCGCCATCGTCTCGAAAGTGCCCCTCACCGACATTTCGAGCCGCGTGTTCTGCGAGATCGAGGAGAGCCGCCACGTCTCGGCGGTGCTGGACCTGGGCAAGGGACCGCTGACCGTCCACAGCATCTACATCCCCGCCGGCGGCGACGAACCGGATCCGGAGATCAACCCCAAGTTCAAGCACAAGCTCGGCTTCCTATCCGAGCTCAAATCCTGGTTCGGCGAGGAGCATTTCCGCGAGCGTCAACTGATCTGCGGCGACTTCAACATTGCGCCCTATGAACACGACGTCTGGAGCCACAAGCAGCTGCTCAAGGTGGTGAGCCACACGCCGGTCGAGACCGAGGCGCTGCAGGAGCTGCTTACCGGCAATCACGGCTGGGTCGACCTCATTCGCAAGCACGTGCCGATGGATCAAAAGCTCTATTCCTGGTGGAGCTACCGCTCCGCAAATTGGGAGCTCGCCAACAAGGGCCGCCGGCTCGACCATATCTGGGCCACCGCCGATATCGCCGCCCATGCGTCGGGCTATGAGATCGTCCGGGATGCCCGTGGCTGGACCGACAAACCGTCGGACCACGTGCCGGTCATCGCCCGCTTCGAGTGAGGAATCACGTTATGTCGGAAAGAACCCTCGTCAGCTCAGGGTCTTACCTCGAACCCGTGATCGGCTTCTCGCGGGCCGTGCGGGTGGGCAACATCATTGTCGTGGGCGGCACGGCGCCGATCCGGGTGGAAGGTGGCACGGCCGCCATCGGCGACGTCTACGGACAGACCAGGCGGTGCCTCGAAATCGTCGAGAAGGCCATACGCGACGCCGGCGGCATGCTGGAGAATGTCACGCGCACGCGGATTATCCTCACCGACATCGCACTCTGGAAGGATGCCGCCCGCGCTCATGCCGAAGTCTTCGGCACCATTCGCCCGGTAACGACGCTGATGCAGGTGAGCGCCTTCGTCGATCCGGACTGGCTGGTCGAGATCGAGGCCGAGGCGGTCCTCTAGCTCTTGCCGCCCGCCATGCGCGGCTTCAGCTGCTCGATGGCGCCGAGATAGCCGGACAGCTCGCGTCGGATCCGGTCAGCGGCCCGCTGCGCCAGATCGGGGTATTGCTGCGCCAGCTTCATGAACGCCGAGCGCGGCACGAAGAGGGTCTCGACGGTATCGACCGCCTTGACCGTCACCGGCCGCGGCTTGGCGACGACGAGCGCCATCGCGCCGAGCACCGCGCCGGTATCGTGGACAAGAAAGGGATTGTCCTCGGCCCCGTCCTGGGTGGTGGCCACGGTGCCGGAGATGAGGACATGCGCGCCCTCGGGCACGTCGCCGCTCTGGTAGATCACCGCATTGGGACGAAAGCGCTTGCGCTCGCTGGCAAAAGCCAGCAACCGGCGCTGCTCGGCGTCGCAGACCTCGAAGAAGTCCGCGCGCCCAAGTATCGTCGCCGCGTCGTCTAGCTGCATGCCCTCGCCGGTCCCCGCGCATAAGGTACGCCGGGCGGGGAGGCCGGGCGTGCCCTCAATACTTTCTATAGAGCATTTCCGTTAAGGGAGCGGAAAGCATTTTGCCACCTGTGGATAGGTAGGGTGGTTTACGCGGAGGCTTAAGAGGCGCTGCACACGCTCAGGGAACGAGGCGGTAGCCGCCATCCTCGGTGACCAGCAGCCGGGCATTGGAGGGATCGCGCTCGATCTTCTGCCGCAGCCGGTAGATGTGGGTTTCGAGCGTATGCGTCGTCACCCGGTTGTTGTAGCCCCAGACCTCCTTGAGCAGCACGTCGCGCGTGATGGTCTTGGGCCCCTGGCGGTAGAGATACTTGAGGATCGACGTTTCCTTGTCGGTCAGGCGCACCTTGTTGCCGTCGCTGCTTTCGAGCAGCTTGGCCGCCGGCTGGAAGCTGTACTGGCCGATGGTGAAGACCACGTCCTCGCTCTGGTCGTGCTGGCGCAGCGCCGCACGGATGCGGGCCAGCAGCACCGAGAACCGGAAGGGCTTGGTAACATAGTCGTTGGCGCCGGATTCGAGCCCCAGGATCTCGTCGGAATCGCTGTCCTGGGCAGTGAGCATGATGATCGGGCTCTTGAAACCCTCACGCCGCAGGATCTTGACCGCCTCGCGCCCGTCCATGTCGGGCAGGCCGACATCGAGCAGCATCAGGTCGACATGACCATCACGCACCTTGGCGAGCGCGTCGGCGCCGGTGGCGCCTTCGATCAGCTCGAACTCACGATAGTGCGCCAGCTGATCGATGAGGGTTTTGCGCAGGTCCGCGTCGTCGTCGACCAGGACTATCCGTCTCTTATTCATCGTACTCCCCAGCCCGGAGGCGTGCCTGTTGAGTTAAGGGGGGCCGCCCAAGGCCCGCCAATCACAACGGCGTGACAAAATAGGCAACGTGATTTGACTCTTGAAAGTTTCATGCTCTGACCGTGCCAGACCGGCGCGACTATGAAGATAGGGACAAAGGTCGGATCAGTTGGGCAGGACCGGCACCCAGCGTGGCGGCCGCGCCGTCGGCAGGGGCGCCAGGCGCGTGGGGAATCGGGGCTCCCTTACCCGCGCATGGATGGCTGCGCCCGCGATAAAGGCGAAGCCGGCATCTCGCGCCACCTGGGCCTCGGCAATCGTATTGGCGCCGAGGGCATAGGTCACGAGCCCCTGCCGCTTGGCGTAGCGGGTGAGTGCCGCCAGCGGCCGCTTCAGGCTGCCGAGCCTGCCCAGACCGCCCAGATCGAATGACAGCCCGTCGATCTTGCCGAGCGGCAGGCGCAGCGGTTGCGGCAGGTCTGGAGTGAGCCGCACCACGATCGATTCGGCCATGTCCAGCAGCAGTGCCACGGCATCGCCGATCGCCGCCGCGGCGTTCTCCGGATCGGGTCCCCCAAGCAGCTCGAAATGCAACGCCTCGTGCACCTCGTCGGTCGCGGCAACCAGCGGCTGCAGGTAATCGTCCCGCCAGTGCGGAAGGGTCAGCGTGCTGGCATGCACCGGCAGCATCAGCGACACGGGACGGTGCTCCCGGACACTCTCTTCCAGCGCCTCGAATGCCCGGACCAGGGTGACAAAGTCGATCCGTGCCAGGGCGTCGGCCACCGAGGCCGAGCCGACCGCGGGCTCGAGCTGGTGGAGCGTCTCGACGGCCCCGGGAATCTCCAGCGAGCAGAGGTTGGCGCCCGTCCGTGCTTCGGCGACTTCCCAAAGCGGCTGGAAACTCAGCCGGGCGCTTCGGAACCAGCCGTGACTCGATGGCCGGGTGCGCGCCTCCTGCCGGATGCGCTGCAACCGTTCGAGCAGGCCCGGCACCGGATCGCCGGCCTCGCGCAGCCAGGCCTCGTCCAGCGTGAGCTCGGCGACGAAATGCTCGGCGTGAAAGTGCTCCGCATCCTCGCCCAGGTTGAGGATCAGTGCGGACTCGATCTCGCGGGCGACGGCTCCGAGCCGATGCTCGGCTACCAGCAGGTTGGGCGTGAAAAAGCAGATGAGAGCTGCCGCCTCGTGCCGCGTATAGAAATCGGGCGGCAGAAACAGGCGCGAAAGCACCGCGGAAACGACGTCCGCCACCCTGTCGCTGGCAGCGTGCCATCTTTCCCCCAGCACGCCCGGAAGGATGTCCATCCCGGCCACGGCGATCGTGCCGGCAACCACCCGGCCCTGCGGGCGACTGTCAGCCAGCAGCACCAACCGGCGGACAAAGCCGCGCTGGGCCCGGCGCTGCCGCTCTTCGGGTGTATCGTCGGAGCCGATCTCTGGCTCGTCCGACCGTCCCCAGAACGACGTGAACTTGTCGACGAAATCGCTGAGCATCTTCCACCCGGCCTCGCCATGGCTGAGGCAATGGCCGGGTCGCGGGGCTCGTTCCGCTTCCGAGGGCGCCTATCGGCAATCCCGGTTTACGCCGCGTTAACGGCGG
>DATCRS010000446.1:0-3399 GCA_036568845.1 Devosia sp.
GGACAGGGAGGCGAGGCGCCAGCCTTGTCCGGCGGCGGGGGCGGAGGTCATCGGACTTATCGTGAGGCCGGTGCAGGCGCCTTCACGAGGACGCCCACCAGGCGGCGGGCGATAGGCGCCACGACCAGCACGACCGGGAAGGCGATCAGCCAGGACGGCAGCCAGGCGCTGGTCCAGATGCTGAAGAAACCGTCGACGAGACCGGCGTTGCGGAAGGTCGCTATGCCGGAGACGAGGAACGACATGAGAGCGGAGAGGATGAACCCGAACAGGATCGGGGCATAACGAGCTGGCATTGCAGGCTCCTGTGAGTGAATGCCGCCGAGATACATGGGCCGCCGCTATTGCGGAACGCGCAGCGTTCGCATCTTATCCGTGCACCACACGCCATGTCGGAGGATGCCGATGCCCGACTTCAATCTGCTGGTGACGCTCGACGTTCTGCTGTCCGAGGGCAGTGTGGCCGGCGCGGCGCGGCGGCTGCGACTAAGCCCCTCCGCCATGAGCCGGGCGCTGGCTCGGCTGCGCGACGTGACCGGCGATCCGCTGCTCGTCCGAGCCGGGCGGCGCCTGGTTCCCACTCCGAGGGCGTTGGAGCTTCGCGGTCAGGTCGGCGCCATCGTCGATGGCGCACGGTCCATCCTGCGTCCTGCCGAGACACTCGACCTCGCGACGTTGGAGCAGCGCTTTGTCCTCCGCACGAGCGAGGGATTCGTCGAAACGTTCGGACCACACCTCATGGCTCGCATGCGCAAGGAGGCACCCGGTGTCACACTGCAGTTCGTCGCCAAGCCTGACAAGGAGAGCGCACCGCTTCGCGAGGGCGAGGTCGATATCGAAACGGGCGTGATCGACCTGACCACGGCACCCGAGTTGCGGGCACTGCCCCTGTTCGAGGACCGCTGGGTCGGTGTCGCACGGGACGGCCATCCCGTTCTGGATGCGCGTGTTACGCTCAAGCGCTACGGCGCGGCGGAGCACGTCCAGATCCTGCGCCGGGGCCTGCACAGTTCCGAGGTGGACGAGGCGGCACGGACGGCCGGAGCGGAGCGCAGGATCGGCATCATCGTCAATGGCTTTGCTGGGGCCATCGCGCTCGCGCGGGACACCGACCTGATCGCGACTGTGCCCGAGCGGCACACCGAGGGCCTGCGTCGCGGTGTGAGCACCTTCCCGCTTCCTTTCGAGATCGCCGGCTTCACGATTTCGATGCTGTGGCACCCGCGGATGGACGGGGACCTGGCCCATCGGTGGCTGCGGTCGTGCCTTCGGGAGGCCTGCGGGAACCGCAAGCGGCGCTAGCGATATGTTGCGTCCGATGCACGAATGAAGTGCAAACGGTGCGCGTTCCGCATGTTTGGTGCCAGCAGTAGGGAGGTGGCGTCACTTAACCACCAACCCATGAGGGCACTAGATGACTACGATCGCTACGTCGGCCCCGGCCGTCGCAAACTTCCACCAAAACGCAACAACCTCAGACCGGCAGTCGACTGACCGTTCTGCTGAGCGCCACAAGGACTCCCAGCTTCTCGGACGTCTCACCGGACTCTTCTTCCTCATCACCTACGCAGCCTCGATCCCGCCGGTCCTGACGCTCTATGTCCCGGCGCTCAACGATCCCGCCTTCATCCTCGGTGGGCCCTTCAACGAAGGCGTCACGTGGGGCGTTGTCCTCGAACTCCTTCTCATCGCCGCCAACATCGCCTCCGCTCTCACGATCTATCCCGTGCTCAAGCGGCGCTTCCCGGTGCTGAGCCTTGGCTTCGTCGCCGCGCGCATCATGGAGAGCGCGTTCATCGCGATTGGCATCATCTCTGTTCTCGCCCTCGTCACTCTGCGGGCGACTGCCGGAGACGCCGACCCAGCCGCGCTCTCGGTCGTCGGACAGGCTCTCGTCGCCATACATGATTGGACGTTCAAGATGGGCCCCGGTGTGGTGGTCGGCGTCGGCAATGGCCTGATCCTCGGTTACATGATGTGGAAGACCCGGCTGCTGCCGCGCTTCCTCTCGATCCTGGGTCTCATCGGCGGCCCGGCCCTTCTCCTCGGCAGCTGCGGCGTGATGTTTAACCACTTCGAGTTTGGCTCGACCGCCCACAGTCTGTCCGTCGCTCCCGAGTTCTTCTGGGAACTGCTGCTTGGCATCTGGCTGCTGGTTCGCGGGTTCAATCCCGCGGCGCTGGCCGCCCTCGATGCCCGGCAGGCGTGAGGTCGGCCGAAACGACATCCAACCCCGACGGCCAGCGGTGTCGCGTCTCGTCGTAGCGGGACATCGCCGATCTCATGACTGGAGAGGGAGGGCCCGGGCCCTCCCTTTCGCCTGTTTGTGCGCTTGCGTCGGCAAACGGGCGGGATCAGAACTGGCAGAATGTCGGTGCCGCTCGTTGCAACCAAGCTGAACCTGCCCATCGTGCGGCCCCGGATCGTGTCGCGGCCGCGGCTGCGCCGAATGATGGACCGCGCTCTCGACGTGAAGCTCACCCTCATCTCGGCGCCCGCGGGCTTTGGCAAGACGACGCTCCTTGCCGACTGGTTGGCCAGCTCGGCGCGTCCGGACCTAGCGATCGCATGGCTGTCGCTCGATGAAGGCGACAATGATCCTGCGGCCTTCTGGTCCCACGTCACGGCCGCGCTACAAGCCGCCTGCACCAAGGTAGACGCGAGCGTTCCCGACCTGCCGGCGGCGAGGCAGCCGGACCAGGGCTTCGTCGCCATCCTGCTCAACCAGCTGGCTGCCGGGGAGACGCCAATTCTCCTCATCCTCGACGACCTGCATCTGGTCGACCGGCCGGATATCCACGAGCAGCTCGCGTTTCTCATCGAGCACCTGCCGCCACACGTCCATGTAATCGTCACGACGCGCGCCGATCCTGGCGTTCCACTCGCCCGGCTCAGGGTGCGTGGCGACCTCGTCGAAATCCGCTCCGCCGACCTCCGGTTCACGGCCGAGGAGACTTCGGCTTATCTCAACGACGTCATGCATCTTGGCCTCTCCGCTGCCGACGCGGCGACGCTCGAGCAAAAGACGGAAGGCTGGATTGCTGCCTTGCAACTGGCAGTCCTCTCCCTGGAGGGTCGCGAGGACGCCACGGCCTTCATCGAGGATTTCGCGGGCAGCGGCCGCTACATCGTCGACTACCTCGTTGAGGAGGTCCTTGCGCGACTTCCCGGCGATCTTCGCCAGTTCCTGATGACAACGTCGATTCTGCGACGGATGAACGCTGCGCTTTGCGATGCCGTCACCGGCGAGACCGGCAGCGGCCGAAAGATGCTCGAGCGGCTCGAGCGCCAGAACTTGTTTCTAGTGTCCCTCGACGTCCAACGGCAGTGGTTTCGATACCACCATTTGTTTGCCGACGTGCTGCGCGCTCACCTCACTGAGACCCAGACGCAGGCTCT
>DATCRS010000447.1:0-2104 GCA_036568845.1 Devosia sp.
CGGTAAGGTCGAGCTCGCCAACCGCAAGACTGGTGAGAAGGTCGAAATCAGTGTGGATGAAGCTCTGAACCGGTTCGCCGCAAAATGATCTTCAACGCCTTCGAGCGCATGGTGGCGATGCGCTACTTGCGCGCACGCCGCCAGGAAGGGTTCGTTTCGGTCATTGCCGGATTCTCGCTCTTGGGCATCGCACTCGGCGTGGGCACGCTCATCGTCGTCATGTCGGTGATGAACGGCTTCCGTGCCGAGCTGCTGAGCAAGATCCTGGGCCTTAACGGCCACTTCACGGCCTACCCGATCGAGCAGCGCTTCACCGACTACGAGGCGGTGGCGGCGGAGCTGGCGTCCATTCCCGGCGTCGTCGTCGCCATCCCCTATGTCGAGGGCCAGGCCCTGGCCTCGGGGCAGGTGGAATCGACGGGTGTTTCCGTTCGCGGCATTAGCGATGCATCGCTGAACCAGATGCCTCTGCTGCGCGATTCCGTGCAGCTCGGCGGCTGGGACCAGTGGGACACTGCCAACGGCGTCGCCATCGGCTCGCGGCTGGCGCAAAAGCTGGGCGTGACGATCGGCGACGCGGTTACCATCGTCAATCCGAACGGCACCAACACGCCCTTCGGCAAGACCCCGCAGATCCGCTCCTACCCGGTCAACGTCATCTTCAACTTGGGCATGGTCGAGTTCGACTCGTTCTACCTCTACATGCCCATGGAGCCGGCGCAGAGCTACTTCAAGCTCTACGAGGACGTGCTCAAGCCCGGTGTCGAGCCGCCAGGCCTCATGGCCACCGACGAGGAGATCGAGGCGGCCTACCAGCGCATCCCCATGGCGACGGCGATCGATATCTTCATCACCGATCCCGACGACATCGCCACGGTCCGCAACGCCATCCAGTCCGGCCTCAGCCGGCCGCTGATCCTTACCGACTGGCAGCAGCGCAACGAAACCTTCTTCTCAGCCTTGCAGGTTGAGCGCGTGGTGATGTTCGTCATCCTCTCGATGATCATCCTCGTCGCCGCCTTCAACATCATTTCGAGCCTCGTGATGCTGGTGAAGGACAAGGGCTCCGATATCGCCGTGCTGCGCACCATGGGGGCCACCCGCGGCTCGATCATGCGCATCTTCTCGATGACTGGCACGGCCATCGGCGTCATGGGCACCGTGGTCGGGGTGCTCCTCGGCCTCATCATCGCCGCCAATGCCGAGCCGCTGCGCGCCTTTATTTCCAACGTCCTCGGCGTCACCATCTTCCCGCCCGAGGTCTTCTTCCTCTCTTCGCTCCCCAGCCGCATCGATCCGGGCGAGGTGACGGCGGTCGCGCTGCTGGCGCTCTGCCTCTCTTTCCTCGCCACGCTCTACCCGGCCTGGCGCGCTGCCCAGTACGACCCGGTCGAGGCGCTCCGCTATGAGTAAGGCGCATCTCAAGCTTACCGGCGTGCACCGCCATTTCGGCGAGGGCCCGACCCAGGTGCGCGTGCTCGAAGCCGCCGACCTCACAGTCAATGGCGGTGAGCTCGTCGCCATCGTCGCGCCGTCGGGAGCAGGGAAGTCGACCCTCCTCCACATTGGGGGTCTGCTGGAGCGGCCGCAGCAGGGCGAGGTCGAGATCGTCGGCACCGCAACCACTCATCTCAGCGAGCGCGGCCGCACGCTGCTGCGCCGCACCACCATCGGCTACGTCTACCAGTTCCATCACCTCTTGCCCGAATTCACCGCGACCGAGAACGTCACCATTCCGCAGCTCATCGCCGGCAGGAGCCAGGCCGAGGCCGACAAGCGCTCGCAGGAGCTGCTGGAGCTGCTCGGCGTCGGCCAGCGCGGGCACCACCGGCCTGCGGAGCTCTCAGGTGGCGAGCAGCAGCGCGTGGCCATTGCCCGGGCCGCTGCCAACAATCCGCGCGTCATTCTCGCCGATGAGCCCACCGGCAACCTTGACCCGGCCACCAGCGACAAGGTGTTCGAGGCGCTGACCTCGCTCATCCGCAACGAAGGCGCCGCCGCCCTCATCGCCACCCACAACCACGACCTGGCCCGCCGCGCCGACCGTATCGTGACCCTGCGCGACGGCCTGATCGAGGCGCTGACGCTCTAGGGGGTCGAGGAC
>DATCRS010000448.1:0-4551 GCA_036568845.1 Devosia sp.
GCTTGTACCAGAGCCGCACCACCTGCCCCTCGCCCGCGCCCGCCTCGCCGAGCTGGATGTAGAGCTGGGAGAAGCCGTAGGTCTCGATCGCCGCCTCGGTCGTCGGCATACGGCTCGCGGTATAGACACGGCGTTCCGGCACAGCGACGCGTGCGTTGCGGTCGGGCGCGACCACGGTGAAGCGTCCGCTGTCGCTGACGAAGTTCGGGCCCTCCACATGCTCGAGCCGGTCGAAGGTCACGGTGTAGCCGGAGATGGTGGCACTCTCGCCCTCGCGCAGCGTCGTCACCACCTCGCTCTGCCAGGCGGAGGCGGCAACGATGCCGATCACCGAGACACCGAGGCCGAAATGGGCGATCGCCGTGGCCCAGGCGGTGCGCGGCAGCCCGAAGAGCCGGCGCAGGCTGGTGCCGATATCGGTACGGAAGAGCTTTGCCCGATCGGCCAGGTCGGCCAGCGCCCCGAGCGCCACCCAGACGCCCAGCAACAGCCCCAGCGGCGCCAGCGAGACCGTGCCGCCGCGCAGCGCGAAGACGAGGATGGTGGCAAAGAGCGCGAGGCCCGCGGCCCAGGCGAGGCGCTGCACCACGCCGACGAGGTCAGCCCGCTTCCAGGCGAGGAAGGGCCCGAACGGCAGGATCACCAGCAGCGGCGCCATGATAACCCCGAAGGTCAGATCAAAGAACGGGGCGCCGACGGAAATGGTGCGGCCGACGAGCGCATCGAGCAGCAGCGGATAGAGCGTCCCCACCAGCACCGCGATGGTCGCGGTCGCGAGCAGCAGGTTGTTGAGGATCAGCGCCCCCTCGCGGCTCACCGGCGCGAAGAGCCCGCCGGCCCGCAGGCTGGTCGAGCGGAGCGCAAACAGCGCGAAGGCGCCGCCGATAACCGCCGCCAGCACCGCCAGGATCACGAGGCCGCGCGTGGGGTCCGAGGCGAAGGTGTGGACCGACGTGAGGATGCCCGAGCGGACGAGGAAGGTGCCGAGCAGCGAAAGCGAGAAGGTGATGATGGACAAAAAGATCGTCCAGATCTTCAGCGCGTTGCGCTTTTCCATGACCAGCGCCGAATGCAACAGCGCGGTGCAGGCGAGCCAGGGCATGAAGCTCGCATTCTCGACGGGGTCCCAGAACCACCAGCCGCCCCAGCCGAGTTCGTAATAGGCCCAGTACGACCCCATCGCGATGCCGAGCGTCAGAAAGACCCAGGAGAACAGCGTCCATGGCCGCACCCAGCGGGCCCAGGCGGCGTCGATCCGCCCCGAGATCAGCGCCGCGATAGCGAAGGAAAAGCAGATCGAGAAGCCGACATAGCCGGTGTAGAGCAGCGGCGGATGCAGCGCGAGGCCGATATCCTGCAGCACCGGGTTGAGGTCCTGCCCCGTGAATGGCGCCGGATCGAGCCGCGCGAAGGGATTTGAGGTAAAGAGCGTGAAACCGCCGAACGCGGCGACGAGAAGGCTCTGCACGCCGAGCACCAAGGCGAGCAGATCCTTGGGCAGGTTGCGGCCGAAGGCAGCGACGGCGGCCCCCATCAGCACCAGGATCAGCACCCATAGCACCAGCGAGCCTTCATGGTTGCCCCAGACGGCGGTGATCTTGAACAGCAGCGGCTGGTCGGCATGGCTGTGCTCGGCGGCGAGCCGCAGCGAGAAATCGGAGGTGACGAAGGCCTGGATCAGCGTCGCGAAGGCGGCAGCGACGAGCAGGAACTGCAGCACGGCCCCCTGCTGCAGGTAGCGGGCCACGCGCTCGCCCGAGCGCCAGAAGGCGAGTCCGAGCACAGCCGAAATAGCGGCGATCGCCGCCGCGAGGATCAGCGCAAAATGGCCGAGCTCGATCGACATCAGCCGCCTGTTGCTCCAGCAGGCCCGGATGACTCACGCTGCCATTCGCCGCGCGCCTTCAGCTCCTCGACCAGTTCCTTGGGCATATAGTTCTCGTCGTGCTTGGCGAGCACGCGGCTCGCCGCAAAGGTGCCGTCGGCACCCAGCGCACCGTCGGCCACGACGCCCTGCCCCTCGCGGAAGAGATCGGGCAGCAGGCCGACGAAACGGACCGGCATCTCGGTCTCGCCGTCGGTGACGACGAAGTCGCTGGTCTCGCCGGTCTTGGTCCAGGTTCCCTCCTTCACCATGCCGCCGAGTCGGAAGGCAGTGCCGGGAGCCACCGCGGCCTCCTTCGCCTGGCTGGGCGAATAGAAGAAGCTGATCTGGCTCGAGAGCGCGAAGAGGATCAGCCCGACCGCCACCGCGAGCACGGTGCCGAGGCCGGCAATGGTGGCGAGGCGCTTCTGCTTGCGGGTCACTTGGACTCCTTCGAACTCTGAAGGCCGTTGTCGGCGGCCAGCACATCCAGCTCCTGCCGGCCGGCAGGATCGGGATAGGCGATGCGGGCCTTGTCGTAGTCGGCCTGCGCCAGCGCCGTCTCGCCGAGCACGAGACGCGAGCGGACCAGCCGCGTCCACTCCTCGATGCTGCCGCCACTCTCATAGAGCCGCGCGGCGAGCCCATCCACCATGCCGCGGATCGCCGCATCGTCAGGCGGGATGTCCTGCGGCACGTTGTTGAGGCCGTCGGTCGCGGCGGCGAGCCCGGCTTTTGCTGTTTCCATCCAGGCGTCGGTGGGGGTGCCGAGCGCGATCAGTTCGTTCCACTGCGCAACGGCCTCTTCGTAGCGGCTCCCGCGGGTCAGCTCCGATGCGATGTAGAAGCGTGAGCGCACATGCTTGGGATCACGCGCCGCCGCGCTCTCGAACAGTTTCAGCGGCTCACCCTCGACGCTGCCGCCATTCTGCATCATCAGCGCCTCGCCGAGATTGGTCTCGAGATCGGCTGTCGGCGCGCCGAGCGCGATCACCCGGCGATAGGCATTGGCCGCATCGGCGAAACGGCCCTGCTGCATGTAGACCGGCGCGATCACGGTCCAGCCGCGGATATCGTCCGGCGTCTTTTGCAGCTGCGCCTCGATGCGGGCGATGGCATCGTCGAGGTTGATCTCCGCCGGCTGCGTCCGCTCGGCCAGTGGCAGCGCCGGAAGGTCCGGATGGCCGAGGAAGCTGTAGGCGCCAAAGGCCAGCAGCGCGGTCGCCACCAGCGCCAGTGGCATCAACCAGGCCTGGCCGCCGGCAGCAGCCTTGCGCTCCTCGCCCTGGGAGCGGATCAGCTCGCGCGCCAGCTCGCCCTTGGCCGCAACGGCTTCGGCTTCGCCAAGCCGCCCGGCACCGATATCGGCCTCGATCTCCTTGAGCTGCAGGCGGAAATGGGCCGTGGTCGCATCGTCGACGCCAGCAGGCGTCGCGTTGACCCGCCGCCCCATAGCCGCATAATACAGCGTGGCGCAGGCGATCGCAGTGATGGCGATGGCAAAGATCCAGAACACGTGAAACCCGGTGTTGCGCGCGCTGGCATCTATAGGGGCAATTTGGCGGAAATGGCATTGCGATATGTCAAACGATGACGGGCGCATTGCCGCAGGCAGACGGCCGGAAACAGCCTGAGCGCATGGGTTTCGACTTCGCAATTTTCGGCGCGTCGCCACTTGCCGTGCTGCTCGGTGGGCTGCTCGCCACGGCCCACGGCAAGTCTGTATGCCTCATCGCCGAGCAATGGTCGCCATGGACGCTGCCGCGGCGCTTCGACATTGCCGCCCCGCCCGCCACTCGACCCGGCCTATGGAGCGTGCTCAAGCCGAGCGCAGCCGAAACTACCAAGCTTTTCAACGGCATCGGCAAGGGTCTTGTCGAACATCTTGATCCGCTCCTCGTCGCCGAAACCCCAGCCAGCCTCGAAGCGCTCGCCCACATGCACGCCACCGTCTCCGGCCTCGGCTACGCCATGGAGCGGGCGGCAGATCGCACGCTGATCGAGTCGGGCGCGGCCTGGATGCTCCGCGACGTCCCTGCCCTCGTCCCCGGCAAGGCCGAAGCGGCGTTGTCGCAGTGGTTCGACCGGTCAGGCGGACGGCGGATTCGGCCGGCGGACGCGGAGGTCGCCATTCGCCGTGACGGATCGGTCAGGATCAGGAGTGGCGGCCGCGACGTCGATGCCGCGCAGGCCATCCTCGCGGACGACGCGGCCATGCTGACTTGGCTCGACGAAACGGCGCGCAACCACCTACTTCGCGAGGCGAGCGCCCGTACCGTGCTCACCGAGCCGGCCAAGCCGCTCGCCGCGCCTTACATGCGCTATCTCGATCGCGGCGTGACGCTGTCGCAGCGCGGGAAGTCGGGGATCACCGCCATCGCCACTGGCGAGGCCGACGCCGCCGCCCGCATCGGCTCGACGCTTGCAGCGCAGGCGCCGTTGCGCCGGGCCGCCGACGTGGTCCACAAGCACGTCGAAACCGGTGACGGCGCGCCGCTCATCGGCTTTGCGCGCGGCACAAGGACCTGGGTTGTCGCGGGCCTTGGCGGTGCTGCGGCGTTCTTCGCCCCGGCCATTGCTCGACACCTGGCCGGCAAGGCCACCGAGCCGGAGGCAGTATTCTTCGCAGCCCACGAGGCGGGGCGCGGCAATGCCCGATTGCAGGTGGCTGATTTCGTGGCGGAGCC
>DATCRS010000449.1:0-2678 GCA_036568845.1 Devosia sp.
CCGCCGCACCCTGCGCAAGCTCTATCACCTCGATCCGCACGTGCTGCGCGACATGGGGTTCGAGCCCGCCGAGATCTACTCAGCCTATGAAGGCACCTTCGGCGAGGTCCACGGCGACCGCTTCCGCGGGTTCGACAATCGATGAATGCCCCAGCAGACTGTCGCTGAAAGGCCGGAGACACCTCTCCGGCCTTTTGCTTTGGGCCTAGGCCGTCAAGGCCTTGCGGATGGCGGCGCCCATTTCTTCGGTGCCGACGGTCTTGCGGTTTTCCTGGGCGATGTCGCCGGTGCGCATGCCCGAGCCGAGCACGGTGGCGATGGCGGCCTCCAGCCTGTCGGCGAGCTCGATCATGTTGAACGAGTAACGCAGCGCCATGGCGAACGAGGCCAGCATGGCGATAGGGTTGGCGATGCCCTTGCCGGCAATATCCGGGGCCGAGCCATGCACTGGCTCATAGAGCGCCTTGCGCCGGCCATTCGCATCAGGAGCGCCGAGCGAAGCCGAAGGCAGCATGCCGAGCGAGCCGGTGAGCATCGCCGCCGCGTCCGAAAGGATGTCGCCGAAGAGGTTGTCGGTGACCATCACGTCGAACTGCTTGGGGTTGCGCACCAGCTGCATCGCCGCATTGTCGGCGAGGATGTGCTGGAACTCGAGGTCCGGATAGTCCTTGGCGACGGTCTGGGCCACTTCGTCCCAGAGCACGCCCGACTTCATAACGTTCTTCTTGTCGGCCGAATGCACCTTCTTCTTGCGGGTGCGGGCGAGGTCGCAGGCGACGCGGACGATGCGGTCGATCTCGTAGGTCTCGTAGACCTGGGTATCGACGGCGCGCTTCTGCCCGTTGCCCAGGTCGGTGATCTCCTTGGGCTCGCCGAAATAGACGCCGCCGGTGAGCTCGCGCACGATCAGGATGTCGAGCCCTTCGACCAGCTCGCGCTTCAGCGAGCTCGCATCGGCCAGCGCCGGATAGCAGATCGCCGGACGCAGATTGGCGAAAAGCTGCAGGTCCTTGCGCAGGCGGAGGAGGCCCGCTTCCGGCCGCTTCTCATAGGGCACCTTGTCCCACTTGGGCCCACCCACGGCGCCGAAGATCACCGCGTCGGCCGCCAGCGCCTTCTGCATGTCCTCTTCCGAGATTGCCTCGCCGTGCTTGTCGTAGGCGCAGCCGCCGACAAGGCCGGTATCGGTGGTGAAATCGGTCAGCTGTTCGCCGTTCGTCCAGGCGATGAGCTTTTCGACCTCGGCCATGATCTCGGTGCCGATGCCGTCGCCGGGGAGGAGGAAGAGTTTCTGGGGCATTGTTCGAGGTTCCGGGTGGTGCCCCCTGGTTCGACACGCTCACCATGAGGGCTACTGAGATATCGAAGGCCTCGTCCTGAGCGTGTCGAAGGACGAGGCCGGGTTCCTACGATTGATGCGCGCCGCGGCGGGCGGTGGCCTCGATCTCGATCTTCATTTCCGGCGTGGTGAGACCGCAGACCACCATGGTGGCGGCCGGGCGGATATCGCCGAAGGTTTCGCCGGCCACAGCGACCAGCGCATCGTACCAGGCCATGTCGGTGAGGTAGTAGCGCACCCGCACCACGTCCTTGAGCGACGAGCCGGCTTCGTTGAGCGCCTTGCCGATCGTAGCAAGGCAGTTGCGTGCCTGCTGGCCGGCATCTTCGGGCATTGTCATCGTGGCGTAGTCGTAGCCGGTGGTGCCGGAGACATAGATCATGTCCCCATCCACCACGGCGCGCGAATAGCCGATCTTTTGTTCGAACGGCGAGCCCGACGAGATGCGCTGGACCATCAGACCCAGGGGCGCTCGGTGGTGAGCTTCTGCTCGAAGCTGGCGATCTTGGCGTTCGACTTGAGCGTGGTGGCGATGTCGTCGAGCCCTTCGAGCAGGATCTGCTTGCGCGCCGGGTCGATGTCGAAATGCACCGTGCCGCCATCCGGACCCCGGATGGTCTGAGCCTCGAGATCGACGGTGAGCGTGGCATTCGAGCCGCGCTCGGCATCGTCCTGCAACAGCGCCAGCTGCTCGGGGGTCACGACGATCGGCAAAATGCCGTTCTTGAAGCAGTTGTTGTAGAAAATGTCGGCAAAGCTCGTGGAGATCACGCAGCGGATGCCGAAATCGAGCAGGGCCCAGGGCGCGTGCTCACGGCTGGAGCCGCAGCCGAAATTGTCGCCGGCGACGATGATCTTGGCCTGGCGGTAGGCGGGCTTGTTGAGCACGAAATCGGGATTCTCCGACCCGTCTTCCCTGTAGCGCATCTCCGAAAAGAGCGCCGAGCCGAGCCCGGTCCGCTTGATGGTCTTGAGGTACTGCTTGGGAATGATCATGTCGGTGTCGATATTGATGATCGGCAACGGCGCCGCGACCCCGGTGAGCGTGGTGAACTTGTCCATCTTCGGCATACCCCTTTAGGTGCCGGTGTAATGGGCGAAAACAGGGGCCGGGGTCAAGGACTCTCAGTCGTCGTCCTCTCCCGCCCGCGGGAGAGGGGGACCACGCGTAGCGTGGTGGAGAGGGGAGCACCTCACGCCGGCGCGTGCCGCACCCCCCTTCCGTCGCCTTCGGCGCCACCTTCCCCCGCAAGCGGGAGAAGGATCCCGACTGCACGCTTCGGACTCACATCCCTTGCATCGAGCTCATGCCGGACATGTCCATCCCCGACATCTCCAT
>DATCRS010000450.1:0-2286 GCA_036568845.1 Devosia sp.
GAGTATGTCTTCGACCACGGCTGGGCCGATGCCTTCGCAGGCGCCGGCGGCGACTACTATCCGAAACTCCAGTGCTCGGTCCCCTTCACCCCGGTGACCGCCCCCAAGCTATTGGTTTCAAACGACGATCCGGCCCTGAAGCGGGCATTGCTCACCACCGCCGAAACCCTCGCCACCCGGCACAACATCTCCTCGGTCCACGCCACCTTCGTACCCGAAGCGGAAGCCGACCTCGGCCGTGCCGCCGGCTGGCTGGTGCGGCATGACACGCAGTTTCACTGGCACAATCAAGGCTTTGCGTCGTTCGACGAGTTCCTCGAAACCCTGTCGTCGCGTCACCGCAAGGTTACGCGTCGCGAGCGCCGCGATGCACTGGGCGACGATCTCACCGTCAAGTGGCTCACCGGCTCCGACCTCACCGAGGCCGCCTGGGACGCCTTCTTCGAGTTCTACCAGGACACCGGCAGTCGCAAGTGGGGCCGGCCCTACCTCAATCGAAAGTTCTTCTCCCTGCTCTCGGCCGCCATGGCCGACCGCATCCTCCTGATGATCGCCTATGACGGCGACGAGCCCATTGCCGGCACGCTCAACCTCATCGGCAAGGACACGCTCTACGGCCGCTACTGGGGCGCTACCCGCCACGTGCCGTTCCTGCATTTCGAGCTCTGCTATTACCAGGCCATCGATTTCGCCGTGGCGCATGGGCTGAAGACGGTCGAAGCCGGCGCCCAGGGTGAGCACAAGCTGGCGCGCGGCTACGAGCCTTCAACCACCCGCTCCGTGCACTGGATCGGCCATCCGGGCCTGCGCCATGCTGTGGCCGCTTTCGTCGATCAGGAACGGACCTCGGTGGTCGAAGAGCAGCGTGTGCTCAGTGCATACACGCCGTTCCGCAAGGGCGAGCCGCCCTCCAGTTGACCGCGGCATCGGCTTCTGGCAACGACATCCCGGGGCTGGCAGGCCCTGAGGCTCTGCCAAAACATCTGTTGGTGAGGTTTGCATGGGCAAACGCGTAGCGATTGCCGCGATCGGAACCATGGGCGACGTCCAGCCCTTCGTTGCCCTGTCGAAAGTCTTGCAGAAGCGTGGGTTCTCGGTGGTCCTTTGCACCACCAAGGACTTTGAGGAGTTCGTCACCGGCCACGGCGTCGAGTTCCACAATCTCGGCGCCGACATCCAGGCATTCATCCGGCAGAGCCAGTTCGACAACGCCATGTCGAAGAACCTGCTGCTCTATGCCCCATCCCTGCTCCGCCAGGGCCAGATGATCCTCAAGGAAGCCTGCAAGCAGCTCTGGGCCGCCGCGCAGGGCGCCAGTTGCATCGTCTTCCACCAGACGACCAATTTCGCCATCGATGTCGGCGAGGCGCTGGACATCCCGGTGATCATGACGGCTTTCCAGCCGATCAATCCCACCGGCGAGTTCCCGCATTTCTCCTTCGATGGCCCGCCGATGGAGCCGCTCTTCAACCGCATCTCGCTCGATCCGATCGTCAATCGGCTGAGCTATTTCATTCAGGCGGCGCAGCAGAGCTACTACGACTTTCCGCGCGACCGCATGCGGGCCAAGCTGCTCGGCCTGCGCTCGCGCAAGCGCAACGGCTTTTCCAAGAACGCCTGGGGCGAGAATATCCCGGCGCTGCACGCCTACTCGCCCACCATCTCGCCCCGCCCGGGCGACTGGCCGGACACGACGCACATCACCGGCTTCTGGCGGCTCGAAGACAGTTCGGGCTGGAAGCCGGATGCGGCGTTCCAGAAGTTCCTCGATGCCGGCGATCCGCCGATCTATCTCGGCTTCGGCTCGATGCCATGGGGCGCCGCGCGC
The DNA here is from genome assembly GCA_036568845.1 of Devosia sp. GTDB lineage: Bacteria > Pseudomonadota > Alphaproteobacteria > Rhizobiales > Devosiaceae > Devosia_A. The sequence continues at coordinate 1,829 of DATCRS010000450.1, forward strand.
AACACCGAGATTATCATCCGGGCGCTAAAACTCTGGGGCGGCCGGGTCGTGATCGGCCAGGGCTGGGGCGGCATCAAGGCCGAGGATCTGCCGGATACGGTTTATACAATCGCCAAGGCCCCGCACACCGAGCTCTTCAAGCATGTGAAGGCCGTAGTCCACCATGGCGGCGCCGGCACGACGCATACCGGCCTCTATGCGGGGCGGCCGACTTTCGTCGTGCCGCAGTTCTTCGACCAGCCGTACTGGGGCAAGCGCGTCTACGAGCTCGGCTGCGGCCCGGCTCCTGTCCGCCTGCGCAAACTCACGCCCGGCCTCCTCGCCGCCGCGCTCGAAGAGCTGTCCTCGGACAGCTCCTTCGCGTCCGCGGCCGCCGACCTGCAGGAGAGGCTTCTGCACGAGGACGGCACCGGCTATGCCGCCGACGTCATCGAAGAGACCATCGCCGACTATCCCGG
>DATCRS010000451.1:0-3750 GCA_036568845.1 Devosia sp.
GCGCCGAGCAGGGTCGAGATGATCGTCGCCGGGACGACCATGGCCACCGAGTTCCAGAAGTACCGCGCGACGCCGTTGCACTGGCCGCCGATGCAGAAGTCGCTCCAGGCCTGCGGCCAGGCGTCCAGCCGGAAGCTTTGCGGCAGGGAGATGAGGCCCATCGCCCCGATCTCCTGGTTGGTCCGGAACGAGTTGAGGACCACCACCAGCAGCGGCACGATGTAGACGATCGAGATCAGCCCGATCAGGCCATAGATCACGATCCGCGAGATCAGCCGGCGACGGCTGGCGACGGCGGCCTCGCGATCCTCGACCGCGGGTCCGGCAAGGGTTGCCTCAGCCATGGCTCGCCTCCCGGCGCTTGCGCCACACAAGGTAGAGTGAATAGGGCACCAGCACGATGGCGAGCGCTGCGAGCACCATCATCGCGGCCGCAGCGCCTTCGCCGATCTCGCCGCGCTGGAACATGAAGTCGTAGACATAGGTCGCCGGGAACGTGGTCGAGATGCCGGGGCCGGAATTGGTGAGTGCCACGGCGAGGTCGAAGGTCTTGATGGCGAACTGCAGCAGCACCACCGCAACGGCAACAAAGATCGGGCCGATGGTGGGCAGGATCACCTTGCGGTAGGTGCGGAACCAGCTGGCGCCGTCGATCTGCGCCGCCTTGATGATGTCGGGGTCGACCGACCGCAGGCCGGCGAGGAAGAGCGCCATCGAGAAGCCTGCCGAGCTCCAGATGCCGGTGATGATGATGGCCCAGATGGCGTTCTTGCGGTCGGTGGTCAGGGCGAACTCGAAATCGGTCCAGCCCCAGGAATTGAGCATGAACTGGATGCCGCTGCCCGGATTGTAGAGCCACTGCCAGACCGTACCGGTGGCGATGAAGCTGACGGCGAGCGGATAGAGGAAAATCGTGCGCCAGAACGACTCGGCGCGGATCTTCTGGTCGATAAGGACGGCCAGCAGGAGCCCGAAGGCCATGGCCAGCGTCACGTAGAAGACCGAAAAGAACAAGAGGTTTGAGTAAGCGACGCTCCAGCGCCGGTTGGTCCAGAGCGAGACGTAGTTGTCAAAGCCCTTGAAGCCGTAGCTCGGCAAGAGGGTGGAGTCGCTCAACGAGATATAGAAGGTCCAGCCTGCGAAGACGAACACGTAGATGAAGGAGGCGATGATCGACGGGGTGATGACGATCACCGGGGTCCACTTCTTGATGCGGTCCCAGGTGCTCGTGCCAGTCGATGCGGAATAGCCGGCGACAGTCAATGCGTGCCCTCCGAACGGGTGCCCACTGGACCGGCCGCAACGATAGGCGCCGCGGCCGGCCGTCCTTGGGAGGTAGATTACATCTGAGCTTCGACGGCGTCGGCCATGATATTGGCCGCGTCTTCCGAAGACATGTCAGGCGTGTTCACGAACTCGGTGATCGTGTCCATCATGGCGCCGCGATACTTCTGCAGCACGGTCATGTTGTGGGCCATCGAGCGGACCAGCGTGCCGCCTTCGATCGACGCCTGCAGGTCCTTCTGGCTCTGCTGCTGGCAGACGTTGAAGCCGTCGGAAAGGTCGACGTCGAGGCGCGCCGGGATCGAGCCCTTGGTGATGTTGAACACCTTCTGGAAGTCGGGGCTGAGGATAAGCGAGGCGAGCAGCTTCTGGCCTTCCTGGTAGTCGGGGTCGTTCTGCTTGAAGAACACCACCGAGTCCGAGTTGAGGATGAAACCCTTGCCGTCCCAGTCGGTCGGCGACTGGCCGCAGAGGATGTCGCCGCCGGGCTCGTGTCCCACCGACTTGATCGCACCCAGCTCCCAGTCACCCATGATGAAGAACAGCGCGTCGCCGTTGACCATCATGTTCGAGGCGGTGTCGTAGTCACGGCCGGCGATGGCGGGGTCCATGTACTTGGAGACCATCAGGCGCATCTGGTCGAACGCCTTGATCATGCCCTCGGAGCGCAGCGCGTCGATGTCACCCTCGACAAAGGCCTTCTTGTAGAGTTCGAGATCCTGGCCATAGACCACGGTCTCGAACACGGTGGCATCCGACCAGTCGGCCGAAAGGTGCGCGAGGCAGACCTTGCCGGCGGCAATGGCCTTGTCGCAGGCGGCGTTGAAGTCGGCCCAGGTCTTGGGCAGCTCGGTGACGCCCGATGCTTCCATCGCGGCCTTGTTGCCCCAGATCCAGTTGATGCGGTGGATGTTCATGGGCGCGGCGACCCACTTGCCTTCCGGCTTCATCACCGGCAGCAACTCGGGGGCGACGACCTTGTCCCAGCCCTCGGCGGTGGCCAGTTCGTCCATGTCGGCGGTGCCACCGGTGGCGTTCCACTCGGCGATTTCCGGGCCCTTGAGCTGCACGGCAGCGGGGGCATTGCCGGCGACGACGTCGGCGCGAAGCTTGGCCAGCGTGTTGGCAGTGTGGCCGGCGATGGCCGTCTGTTCCCAGGTGCCGCCGGCAGCGGTGAACATCTCGCCAAGCTTGGCGATCGAGGCGGCATCATTGCCGCTGGCCCACTGGTGCAGCATCAGCACCTTGGGTTCGGCCATGGCCGTACCCGACATCAGGGCAGCCGCCAGCATCGTGGCCGCGGCAGCCGCGGCCTTCGTCTTGAAGGTCATTTTCGTTTCCACTCCCTTGCGCGCCGGGTCGATGGGCCGGCTCTCATGACCGGTTACCGCCCCTTGCGCTTTTCTCTCGCGATGCCCATCCTCACGAGCATCGCTGGTATTAGTTCTACGGCGAACTTTTTCCGCTTGTCAACGCGCTAAGGGGAGCGCCGCTGTGAACAAGATTGAATTGAGGTCGCTGCTGCACGATTCCGCCGCCGGCACGCCGACGAGCCGGATCGTGCGCATGCTGTCGGAACGCGGGGCGCTGAGCGCGGCGCAGATCTCGCGGCTCACCGGCCTTGCCAAGTCGACTGTCTCGACCACGCTTGCCGAGCTCCGGCGGACCGAGATCGTGGTGGAGGTGGGCAGCGAATATGCGGGTGGCGTCGGCCGCCCGGCCACGGCGCTCACCCTCAACCCGCTGGCCGGCACCTGTATCGGCATCCTGCTCGGACAGACCGAGATCCAGCTCACGCTGGCGGACGTCTCGCACACCATCCTCTACGACCGCACGGTGCAGCTGGAACTGGACCATCCGCCGGAGACGGCGAGCGAGATCGTCCGCGATCTCATCAAGGAGGCCTATAAGGGCCAGCGGCACAAGCAGTCGGCATTGCTCGGCGTCGGCATCGCCATGGGTGGTCCGGTGAACCCGGTCAATGGCACGGTGATCCGCGCCGGCGGCATGCCCCGCTGGGCCGGTGTCGACCTGCGCGAGTTCTTCGCCCCCATGTTTGGCGGCCTGCCGATCTTCTGCGATAACGAAAGCAACTGCGCGGCCATTGCCGAAATGACCTGGGGCGCCGCCCGCGGGCATGATGACTTCATGGTCTATACGCTCGATCTGGGCGTCGGCGGCGCCGTCGTAGTCGGCGGCAAGGTGATGCGCGGCATCGCCGGTGGCGCGGGCGAGTTCGGGCACATCATGCTCGATCCCAACGGACCGCTTTGCCGCTGCGGCAACCGCGGCTGCATCGAGACCTACGCGAATTTCCGTGGACCGCTGGCCGAGGCGAGCCGCAGTTTCGGGCGGCCGCTGCGCGTTCCCGATGTCGTGGAAATGGCAATCGCCGGCGATCCCTTCTGCCGCGAGCTCATCGCCCGTACCGGCGAGGTCGGAGGACACGGGTTGGGGATCATCGGC
>DATCRS010000452.1:0-8368 GCA_036568845.1 Devosia sp.
GCCCCGTACTATGCAGTGCCCTGGCGCGGCAAATGGGCCACCGAACTCGGCGGCGTGCTGATGGGCCATGCCATCCACCCGCACGACCTTTTCGTCTACCTGATGGGGCCGCTGACGAGCCTCTATGGCCGCACCGCGACGCGCGTCAACGACATCGAAGTCGAAGACTGCATCTCCGCCTCGGTGGAGCTGGCGAGCGGCGCCTTGGGCTCGTTCACAGCGACGCTCGGCTCGGCCGACGAGATCACCCGCATCCGGCTGGCCTTCGAGAATGTCACCTTCGAGAGCGACCACGCGCCTTACAATCCGGGCGCCGCGCTCTGGAAGATCCTGCCGCGCAATGATGCCGCCAAGGCGGCGATCGACACCCTGCTCGCCGACTGGCAGCCGGTGGCGCCACGTTTCGAGACCCAGATGCGCCGCTTCTGGGATGCGCTCGAGGGCAACGGCCCGCTGCCGGTGACCAGCACGGACTCGCGCCGCGCGCTCGAAATCGTCACGGCATTCTACCATTCGTCCGAGACGCGGACCGAGGTAAGCTTTCCCATCGGGCCCGAGCATCCAAAATACCGGAGCTGGCTGCCGGCTTCGCACGGGGGGAGTGCATAATGTCGACCAGCGTCGTCCTGCAGAAGGTCTACAAACGCTACGGCGACGTGGAGGTGATCCACGGCGTCGACCTCAACATCGATCCGGGCGAGTTCACTGTCTTCGTCGGCCCCTCGGGCTGCGGCAAGTCCACGCTGCTGCGGATGATCGCCGGGCTCGAGCCGATCTCGGGCGGCGACATGCTCATCGACGGCCAGCGCATGAACGAGGTGCCGGCGGCCAAGCGCGGCATCGCCATGGTGTTCCAGAGCTACGCGCTATACCCGCATATGTCGGTCTACCAGAACCTCGCCTTCGGCCTCGAAACCGCGCGCTTTCCGCGCGCCGAGATCGAAAAGCGCGTGCAGCGCGCCGCCGAGATCCTCCGCATCGAACCGCTGCTCAAGCGCAAGCCGCGCCAGCTCAGCGGCGGCCAGCGCCAGCGCGTCGCCATCGGCCGCGCCATCGTGCGCGAGCCCAGGATCTTCCTCTTCGACGAGCCGCTGTCGAACCTCGATGCCGAGCTGCGCGTGCAGATGCGCGTGGAGATCGCCAAGCTCCACAACGACCTGGGCAACACCATGATCTATGTGACCCACGACCAGGTCGAGGCCATGACCATGGCCGACAAGATCGTCGTGCTGCAGGCGGGCATTGTCGAGCAGGTCGGCGCGCCGCTCGAGCTCTACAACAACCCGCGCAACCGCTTCGTCGCCGGCTTCATCGGCTCGCCCAAGATGAACTTCCTCGATGGCAAGGTGGAAAGCGGCAAAGTGCAGGTGGGCGCCTCCGCCATCGACCTGCGGCGTGAAGCCGCCAACGGCCAGCCGGTGACCTTCGGCGTGCGGCCCGAGCACATCAGCCTCCGCGCCGAAGGCGGCGTGAAGCTCGCCGATGTAACGGTGGACCTCGTCGAGCAACTCGGCGGCGCCACCATGGTCTATGCGACCACCGGCGACAGGCAGCCGCTCACCATTGCCATGGATGGTCAGCAGCAGATCGCGCTGGGCTCGCAGGTGACCGCCTATGTCGATCCGGCGCGGACCCATGTTTTCGGTGGGGACGGACGCGCTCTCTAGCCGATCTGTCGATTTGACGCAGGCTCGAACGTCGTATGGTGCAGCCGGAGATTCGGCTGCGGCCATTTGGAGATGTTCATGCCTACCGATATCGTTTTCATCGTCGCCCGCATCCTGATGGGCGGGCCGTTCCTCGTTGCCGGCATCCGCAACTTCCGCAATCTCGATCGCCTCGTCGGGCTGATGAGCAGCCGCAAGGTGCCACAGGCGCGGATCGTCACCATGATCGGCGTCGCCGTGCAGACGCTATCCGGCCTGCTCATCGTGCTCGGCATCCTGACGCCATGGGCGGCGCTGGGTGAGGCCGCCTTCCTTGCCGCCGCAACGCTGATCGTCCACCCGTTCTGGACCTACCCCAAGGACGAGCAGTTCCCGCACATTAATGCCTGCATCGTCAACACCGCGCTGGTCGGCAGCTTCCTGATGCTGTTCGCGATTTCCATCTAGATCTCGGCCCTTACGTCCCCGCCGCGCCCGCGAGCAACTCGGCATTGCCACCCGAAGCGGTGGTGTCGATGCAGACGTGGCGCTCGACGAAAAGGCGCGTCACGTCGGCCTCGTTCGTGATCAGCGGGACGATAGCGCCTTCGCGCCGCGACAGTGCCTGCCGCCATGGCCGCAGCGCGGTCTCGTCGCCGAAATGCATGACGGCGTCCACGTTTAGCCCGGCCTCCACGGCGGCCGGGGCGAGCCGCTTGTCGACGCCGCCGATCACCGCGCCATCCGCGCCGAGCTCGTTGGCGATGCGGGTAGCGCCGGGAGCGATGACGAGCACGCCGTTGCCGTGCTCGAGCGCGAGCTGGGCCTGGACGCGGGCCGAGGCTTCGTCGGGGCCGAGGCAGAGGACCACGCCGCGCGGCAGGAGATGCAGCTCGTTGCGCTCGCCGGTGGGTCCGGGCATGCGGGTAACCCGTTCGGCAGGCTTGGCTTTTTCGAGTGCCGCGCGGACCTGGTCGACGGCCGAAATGGCAAAGCCGATGGAGATGCCGGAGAGGCCGTTGATCGTCTGCGAGGCGGGCGCGACTGCAGCCGGGCGGGAGAACCGGGCAAGGTAGTGCGGGCCGCCCGCCTTCGCACCCGTGCCGGAAAGTCCTTCGCCGCCAAAGGGTTGCGAGCCGACGACGGCGCCGATCTGGTTGCGGTTGACATAGACGTTGCCTGCCTTCACCGCCTTCGCCACCTGCCCGACGCGGGCATCGATGCGGGTGTGGAGGCCGAAGGTGAGGCCGTAACCTGCTGCATTGATTGCAGAAATCACCGCATCGAGTTCGCTGGCCTTGAAAGTGGCGACGTGAAGGACAGGCCCAAAAACCTCCTCGGGGATGTCGGCGATGCCGCCCACGCGGATGACAGTCGGGCCGACAAAAGTCCCGGTTTTGGGCGTGAAAATCTGCTTAAGGACATCGTTTTGGTCGTGAACTTCTGTCACGTGACGGTCGATGTGTGTGCGTGCCCTTTCATCGATCACCGGACCCACATCGGTGGCGAGGTGCCACGGGTCGCCGACGGCGAGTTCGTCCATCGCGCCCTGCAGCATCTCGAGTGTGCGCTCGGCCGCCTCCTCCTGGATGTAGAGGATGCGGAGCGCCGAGCAGCGCTGCCCTGCCGACTGGAAGGCCGAGGCGAGGATATCGCGCACCGCCTGCTCGGGCAGCGCGGTGGAATCGACGATCATGGCGTTGATGCCGCCTGTCTCGGCGATCAGCGGCGCGTCGGGCGGCAGGTGTTCGGCCATGGCCTGGTCGATCGCTTTGGCGGTGGCCAGCGAGCCGGTGAAGCACACACCACCGATGCGCGGGTCGGAGGCGAGCGCCTGGCCTACCACCCTGCCCTCCCCCGGCAGGAGCTGGATGACGCCCTTGGGGATGCCGGCCTCGATCATCAGCTCGACGGCGCGGAAAGCCATGATCGGCGTCGCCTCGGCCGGCTTGGCAATCACGGTGTTGCCGGTGGCGAGCGCCGCGGCGATTTGCCCGGTAAAGATGGCGAGCGGGAAGTTCCACGGTGAAATGCAGGCGAAGACGCCACGCGGGTTCCATGGTCCGTCCCCTTCGGCTTCCGCCGCGTAGTAGCGGAGGAAGTCCACCGCCTCGCGCACCTCGCTGACGCAGTCGGGCAATGTCTTCCCTGCCTCGCGCGCCGCAATGGCGAAGAGCTCGGTGGCGTGGTTTTCGTAGAGCTCGGCAGCCTTGCGCAGCAGCCCCGCCCGCTCGGTCACCGACCGCGACGACCAGTCGAGCGAATGCCGCTCGGCTGCATCGATGGCGTTGGCGACGTCAATGAGTGTCGCGTGGGTGACGAGACCGACCTGCGCGCCATTGGCCGGGTTGGTGACGGGAAAACTCTCGGACCCGTCGATCTCGGCATCGATGATCGGTCCGACGGTCCACATGCGCTCGGCAAAGGCGCCGCGGCGGCGGTCAAGCCGTTCGACAATCAGCGGATCGGTGAGATCGAGGCCACGGGAATTGTCGCGATGCGGTGCGAACAGGGCCGACGGTGCCGTCACCCGCGGTTCGGCCGTCGCGACCGTCGCGAACGGATCGCGCACCACGTCGGCGGCCGGCACGTCGCGATCGGCGATCATGTTGACAAAGCTGCCATTGGCGCCGTTCTCAAGCAGCCGCCGTACGAGGTAGGCGAGCAAGTCGGAGTGGCGGCCGACCGGCGCATAGATGCGGGTGCGGGTGCCGTGCTCGGTCTTGAGGATCTCGTGCAGCCGCTCGCCCATGCCATGCAGGCGCTGGAACTCGTACTCGGCCGGCTGCACCCCGAGCTGAGCGGCAAGGTGCAGCACCGCCGAAGCGGTGTGCGCGTTGTGGGTAGCGAACTGCGGATAGATGCGGGCTCGTTTCTCCAGCAGGCGCCGGGCATTGGCGACGAAGCTGATGTCGGTCGCGGCCTTGCGGGTGAATACCGGAAAGCCATCGAGACCGAGCACCTGCGCGCGCTTCACCTCGGCGTCCCAATAGGCGCCTTTCACGAGCCGCACCATGAGGCGGCGATCGAGCTTTTCGGCCAGCGCCTCGACCCAGTCGATAACGTGGCTTGCGCGCTGCCCATAGGCCTGCACGACAATGCCGAAGCCGTCCCAGCCGGCAAGGCGCGGATCGGAGAGGATGGCCTCGATGACATCGAGCGAGAGATCGAGCCGCTCGGCCTCCTCAGCGTCGATGTTGAAGCCCATATTGGCGCCGCGCGCCATCAGCGCCAGCGCCAGCGCGCGTTCGACCAGCTCATCCATCACCCGCTCGCGCTTGGCGAATTCGTAGCGCGGATGCAGCGCCGAGAGTTTGACCGAAACGCCCGGATTGTCGCGCACGCTGCCGGCGGTAGCGCGGGTGGCGAGCACCGCGATGGCCTCGGCATAGGCGGCACGGTAGCGCTTGGCATCGTCCTCGGTGCGCGCCGCCTCGCCCAGCATGTCGTAAGAATAGGCGTAACCTTCGCGCTCCTGCCGGCGGGCGATGCGCGTCGCCTCCTCGATGGTGCGGCCGAGGACGAACTGGCTGCCGAGTATCTTCATTGCCTGCAGCACCGCCGAGCGGATCACCGGTTCGCCGATGCGCTGCACGAAGCCCCTGATTGTGCCGGCGATCCCGGCGCCCGCATCGCGCAGCACTTCGCCGGTGAGGGTGAGCGCCAGGGTCGAGACGTTGACCAGCGGCGAGTTGGCGCGGTCGAGATGCTCGGCCCAGTCGCTGGGCGCGATCTTGTCCTCGATGAGATCGTCGATGGTTTTGGTATCCGGCACCCGCAGCAGCGCCTCGGCAAGGCACATCAGCGCGATGCCCTCCTGGGTGGAGAGCGTGTATTCGGCGAGGAAGCTTTCGAGCATGCCGCTCGAAGCGCCGGACCGGACCTTTTCGACGAGCTCGGTGGCGCGTACCCCGATTGCGGCCCGCTCGCCCTCAGGCAGCGCCGCCTGGGCGATCAGCCGTTCCACCGTGGCATTTTCGTCCGCAAGGGTCGCGGCGCGAATGGTCTGCCGCAGCTCGGCCAGCCGGTCGTTGGTCATGAAATCTCCCGCAAATCAGGGGGAATCATAGTCGACCCACCGCCCCCTGCCCACCTCTGCGTGTGGGTGGCAGTGGAAAGGGGGGAGAATGTGGCGGGCCGATTGGAGCGACGGCTCGCCCTTTGCCTGACTCTCACCCCGCCACCAACTGGCGCGCGGCGGTAGCGCCCGCGTCAAGGATGCTGTCGGAAAGGTCTGCGCCCTCGACGGCACGAGCAAGCTGAAGCGAGCCGATAAGCGTTGCAAGCACCCCGAAGGCAACGCCTGGCCGGTTTTCCGTGCCGGGGGGCAGCGCCGCCGCAATCTCTTTGACAAGGACCATGAGGCGTTCGGTGTAGCGCTCATGCAGCTCGCCAGGCTGTCGAGCGATCTCCGGCAGCAGTGCTGCGGACGGGCAGCCATGCCCTGGGTCGTCCCGGTGCTCCGCGGACAGATAAGCGGCGATCATGCGGTCCAGCCCGCCCGCATCAAGGGCCTGCTGGATCACTTCGCCCTGCTCTTCCATCGAGGCCGTCACGCATGCGGCGACGAGGTCACCCTTCGACGAGAAATGCGGATAGAACGCGCCATTCGTCAGCCCCGCCTCGCTCATCACCCCCGCCAGACCAGTGGCGGCGATGCCGTCTTCACGAAAACGTCTGGCAGCCACCGCAATGATGTTGCGGCGCGTCGCATCCTTTCGCCCTTTCTCGTATCGCATGGAGTCGCTCCCGATTGCTATTGCATTATGATCATATTTTCACTAAGTGATCATAATGCAATAGAGGGCCGGGAGCTAGTCCCGGCGACAGGGATCATGACCACAAACGCACGGAAAACAGCCGTCGTCACCGGCGCCTCCTCGGGAATCGGGCGCGCCAGCGCCGATGCCCTGCGCCGGGCAGGATACAACGTGTTCGGCACGAGCCGGCAGCCGGTTGCAGAAGTCAGGGAAGGGGTGACGATGCTCACATGCGACGTCAGGGACGATGACTCCGTCGCAGCCCTGGTCGCGGACGTGCTCGCCGAAACCGGACGTATCGACCTCCTCGTCAACAATGCCGGCATCGGTCTTCTGGGCGGGGCGGAGGAATCCTCCAGCGCCCAGGCCCAGGCGTTGTTCGACGTGAATGTCTTCGGTGTCGTCCGCATGACCAACGGGGTGCTGCCGGCGATGCGGAGCCAGAAATCGGGCCGCATCGTCAACCTCAGCTCCATTCTTGGACTGATCCCGTCGCCTTATGGGGCGCTCTATTCTTCCAGCAAGCACGCCATCGAGGGCTACTCGGAATCGCTGGACCACGAGCTCCGCACGTTTGGCATCCGCGTCGTGCTCGTCGAACCGGGCTTTACCCGCACCTCATTCGAAGCCAACCTGACACGTCCCGACCGGCCGCTTCCGGCCTACGACCAGGTTCGGCGTCGCACCGAGGATGTGATGCGCGCGGGCGTGGAGACCGGCGATGCCCCCCAGATCGTGGCAGCAACCGTGGTCAAGGCCGCCACGGCCCCCAGGCCCAAGCTGCGCTACGCAGCAGGCAAGCAGGCGGGCCAGACCAGTCTGCTGCGCCGTTTCGTTCCACAGGGGGCATTCGACAAGAGCCTCAGACGGCAGATGGGGCTGCCGGTGTGACCCGAAGAGTCCACCGACGCGATTTGCTCCGCGGCCGGCTCGGACACCGCGAGGGAGGAAGAAGACTCCCGACCGGTTGCCTCCCCACAAGGGGGAGGGAGTTCCGACTGCAATCTTCGCCGGCTCCTCAGTCGTCATCCCTCCCCCTTGTGGGGAGGGGGGACCGGCGAAGCCGGTGGGTGGGGGAGGTGAGCCAGGATGGTCGTGGCCACACCGTCGAGGTTGGTCAGAACATCGAGTGTCGTGACGTGGAGGACGCGAAAACCCTGGCGGCGGATGAAGGCATCGCGGCGGGCATCGTAGGCGATCTCGCCATCGGCGGAATGTTGGCTGCCGTCGACTTCGATCACCAGCTTGGCGCGGTGCGAGGCGAAATCGGCGTAGAACGGACCGAGCTGGACCTGGCGGCGGAAATGGAACGGCGTGAAGGCATCGGCTCGCAGGATGTTCCAAAGCGTCGCTTCGGGCAGCGACATGCGGCGACGCAGATTGCGAGCCCGGTCGATCGTCATGCGGTGGCTCCCCTACCCCCACCCACCACGCTACGCGTGGTCCCCCCTCCCCACAAGGGGGAGGGAGCCCGACTGAAGGGCCTGCGCCTCCGCAACAGCCCGGCCGGAACCGTGCAGGGTACGACCCGTTGTGCCCCGGGGCTCATCGCATCGGAGCAGCCACAATGGGCAAGATTCTGAGCCACATGACGATGTCGCTCGACGGCTACATCGCCGATCCGCACGATGAGGTCGGTGAGCTGTTCGAGTGGTACGGCGCCGGCGACGTCGAGATGGCCACGCCGAACAAGGATATCCGCTTCAAGGTCGACCGAGCCAGCGCCGAGATGCTGCGCGAACTCACCGTAAACGTCGGTGCGCTGATCGCCGGGCGGCGCCTCTTCGACATTGCCAAGGGCTGGGGCGACAACCACCCGGCAGGCTGCCCCGTGGTTGTGGTGACGCACCAGCCACCTGCCGACGCCGAGAACTGGCCGCGGACGAGTTTTGTCGATGGAGTCCAAGCGGCTGTGGCCCGGGCCAGGCAGATCGCCGGCGACAAGGAGATCACCATTGCCAG
>DATCRS010000453.1:0-4528 GCA_036568845.1 Devosia sp.
GGTCTACTGCACTTCAGGTCGAGCTAGCCCGCTCCGCCGATCAGCCCGCTTGCCTTCACGCCATCGAACAGGAACTGCACGGCGAGGGCCGCGAGCAGGATGCCGACCATGCGCGAGACCACGGCGAGGCCGGTAATGCCGAGAAGGCGCTGGATCGGGATGGCGAGCAGCAGCGTCAGCCAGGCGGCCAGCATGATGACGAGCAGCGCTGCAAAGACGAGCCAATAGTCGAGCGTCGTGCGTGCGCTGGTGGTGAGAAGCACCATGGTGCTGATGGCGCCGGGTCCGGCGAGCAGCGGCATGGCGAGCGGGAAGACCGAGATGTCGTGCCGTTGCCGCGCCTCTACCTCTTCCTCGGTGGTGGTGCCGGTGGCGCCGGAATGGCGGGCGAAGACCATGTCGATGGCAATGAGCAAGAGCAGGATGCCGCCGGCCGTGCGCAGCGCCGGGATGCCGATGCCGAAGAGATCGAGCACGGCGTTGCCGATGAGGCCGAAGACCAGGAGGATGCCGGCAGCGATCAGCACGCCGCGCGTCGCGATGACAAAGCGCTCTGCGGGCGAATTGTCCTTGGTCAGCGCCGCGAAGATGAAAGCGATATCGGCAACGCCGACGGTCGCGAACAGCGTCGCCAATGCGACGAGGAATGTGTTGAACGTCGTCATCCGAGCTCCCTTTGACCGACGCTAGCGGAGTTCGGCGCGGGAGGCCATGGGTTGACGCCGCACCATCGGCCTCCCTTCCCCTCGTGGGGAGAGAGGGCCAACGGCACCTCCGTGCTCGCTACCCCCGCCGACGCTCGATGGCGTCCCAGATCATGGGGGCGATGTCGGGGCCGCCGAAGCGTTTGATTTCGCGGATGCCGGTGGGGGAGGTGACGTTGATTTCGGTGAGGTAGCCGCCGATGACGTCGATGCCGACAAAGATCATGTCGCGCTGCTTGAGGGCCGGGCCGATGCGGGCGCAGATTTCGCGCTCGCGCTCGGTGAGCTCACTGAGTTCGGGGCGGCCGCCGACATGCATGTTGGAGCGCGCTTCGCCTTCGGAGGGGACGCGGTTGAGGCCAGCCACCGGCTCGCCGTCGATGATGATGATGCGCTTGTCGCCCTTGCGGACATCGGGCAGGTAGCGCTGGATCATGAAGGGCTCGCGATAGTTCTGCTCGAAGAGCTCGAGCAGCGAGGCGAGGTTGTGGTCGCCCTCCTGGATGAAGAAGACGCCGGCGCCGCCATTGCCGTAGAGCGGCTTGACGATGATGTTGCCGTGCTCCTTGCGGAAGTCGTAGATCAGGGCGCGGTCGCGCGTCACCAGCGTCGGCGGCATCAGGTCCGGGAACTCGGTGACGAGGATCTTTTCGGGGGCGTTGCGCACGGCCGATGGCGGGTTGACCACCAAGGTCTTGGGGTGGATGCGCTCGAGCATGTGGCTGAGCGTGATGTAGTTCATGTCGAAGGGCGGGTCCTGCCGCATGAGGACCACGTCATAGGTTCCGAGATCAGCGCGAGCGAAGGTGCCGAGCGCGAAGTGCTGGCCCTTTTCCTTGTCGAAGACTTCGACCGACGCCACCGAGGCCGACACCCGGTTGTCGCGCATGGCCAGAGTGTCGGGGGTGTAATAGGCGAGCTGATGCCCGCGTGCCTGGGCTTCCAGCATCATGGCGAAGGTCGAATCCCCCCGCGGGTTGATGCTCGCGATGGGGTCCATCTGCACGGCGACTTTGAGCTTCATGCTGACTACCAATTCCCTCAGTAGACCTCATCCTGAGCCTGTCGAGGGACGAGGTCGTGGCCAAGCCGGTGTGACGCCCTCGTGGTTCGACAACCTCACCATGAGGGCTGGACGCCTCTGGTTAGCTGGCTTGGAAGGCGTTCATCACATGGCGCGGCCACATGCGGGGTGCAAGGAAAATCACGTCGAAGCGCAGCGACCGCGTCACCAGTACCGGGTGGCGGCTGATATAGTATTCGGCCGCGCGCACGATGCGGCGGGTGTTGACCGCCAGCAGGGCCTCGCCCTCGAGATGGCGGCTGCGGCGGCTCTTTACTTCGACGAAGACGGTGACGCCGAAGCGGCGGGCGATGAGGTCGATCTCGCCGACCGGCGTCTTGTAGCGGGCATCGATGATGCGATAGCCCTTGAGGCGCAGGAACCAGGCGGCGAGCGCCTCGCCGCGGCGGCCGTAGATCTCGGCGCCCTGCCTGAGTTCATTGGCCGGTTTATTCCTGGGCTTTGAGGGCGAGGGCGGCATCGTAGACCTCCTTGCGCTTGAGCCCGAATTTCTGGGTGATTTCGTCGACCGCTGCGCGGAGCGGTTGCGCCGCGAGCGCCTCTTCCAGAGCTGCCTGCCAGTCGTCGATGGAGACGGTGGCTTCGGTAGCGCCGGAGACGAGGATCACCGCTTCGCCTTTGGTGTCGTCGGCCTCGAAGGTGGTCGCGAGCTCGGCCAGCGGACCGCGCTGCAGACGCTCGAAGCGCTTGGTGAGCTCCAGGGCGACAGCGGCGAGGCGGTCGGTACCGAAGGCGTCGGCCATGGCCGCGAGGCTGTCGCCGAGCCGGCGGGGGGACTCGTAGAAGACGAGCGTTTCACGTGAATCCTTCAGCCGCTCCAGCGCATGGGCGCGTTGCCCAGCCTTGGCAGGCAGGAAGCCGACGAAGGTAAAGGCGTCGGTGGGGAGGCCCGCTGTCGCCAGGGCGGCAAGGAGAGCCGAGGGACCCGGCACGGCGAAGACCGGCAGGTCGGCCTCGCGGGCGGCGCGGACCAATGGAAAGCCGGGATCGGAGAGAAGCGGCGTCCCGGCATCGGAGATCAGCGCCACCCGGCCGCCGCGGCGAAGGTCATCGAGCACGGCGTCGATGCGGGCGCGCTCATTGTGCTCGTGCAGGGCTTTGCGCGGCGTCTTGATGCCGTAATGGTCGAGGAGGCGGGCGGACATACGCGTGTCCTCGCAATAGACCACGTCGGCGGCGGCCAGCGTTTCGAGAGCGCGAAGGGTGATGTCCTTCAAATTGCCGATCGGGGTGGAGACGATATAGAGCCCGGGCGCCAGCGGGGCGGCCTCGAGGGCGAGCCCCGCAACGAAGTACTGGGCCCGCTTCTCCGTCCCTTCGGTCACTGCGCCACGTCCCCCATGAGTTAACGAAGAGTAAAGCTTTGCCTTCCGGCGGGCCCCCGCGTCTTGTATAGGGCGAAGGGGGTCTCGTCAGCAGCGGGACCAGTTGCGGATGACTTTCGAGGTTCGGCAAGTGAATTCTGGCGAACGGCGGCGCAAGGGCAGGGCGCTGAGCTGGCTGGGTCTGGGCGCGGCAACGCTGATAGTGCTCGCGGCCTGCTCGCCGGGCGGGTTCAGTGGCCTGCCGAGCTTTTCCAACCCGCAGACGGACGGTGCCGGCCTGCCGCTCGCCGCGGGAAAAACCTTCGGCAAGGGGCCGGTGCGCGTGGCGCTCTTGCTGCCCCTTACCGGCGAGCCGGGGCTCGCGACGGTCGGCGTTTCGATGGCAAATGCGAGCCAGCTGGCGGTCGGCTTCATCGAGAGCAACGAGAACATCGCCGACAACATCACGGTGGTCCTCAAGGACACCGGTCCGACGGCGGCCGGCGCCGCGCAGGCGGCGACGCAGGCGGTGCAGGAGGGCTCTTCGATTATTCTAGGGCCGCTGCGTGCCGACCAGGTGACGGCGGCGGGCGCCGTGGCCAGATCAGCCGGCATTCCGCTGATCGGCTTTTCCAACAATTCCGGCGCGGCCTCGCCGGGCGTCTATTTGCTCAACGTGCTGCCCGAAACCGAAGTGCGGCGCTCGCTGGGCTATGTGAAGTCGCTGGGGAAGAAGGCCTATGCGGGCATCTTCCCGACGACCGATTTCGGCCGCATCCAGGAAGGCGCCTTCCGCCAGGCTGTCGCGGACCTGGGGCTCAATGCGCGCGCGGTCTACAATTTCTCGTCCGAAGCGGAAGCCAGGACCGTGATCCAGCAGATCGCGCCGGCGCTGCAGGCGGGGCAGATCGATGCGCTCTTCATCCCGGACCGGGCGACAGCGCCGAGCATGGGTGTGCTGCTCGAAGAGGCCGGGGTGCCCAAGGGCAAGGTGCAGATCATCGGCTCGGCGGACTGGAACGGCGACCAGAACATCATGAACACGCCCTATCTTTCGGGCGCGGTGTTCCCGGCCGTAGATGATGCCGGCTACCAGGCGCTGGCGCCGGAGTACACGGCCAAGTTCGGTGGCGCGCCGCATCCGCTCGCGACCATCGCCTACACGGCGACGATCCTTGCCAACGCCTCGTCGCTCTCGATGTCGACGCCGAAGTATGACCGGGCGCAGCTGACGCTGCCGGGCGGCTTCAACGGCCGCGATGGCGTCTTCCGCTTCCTGCCGGACGGGCGCAGCGAATATGCGCTGGTGATCAAGGCTGTGACCGTGGGCGGCTCGACATTGGCGGATGGGCCGAAGCTTTAGCCGGGCCTATGTAGGCCGCGGACTCTCCACCTCCACCGTCATCCTCGGGCTTGACCCGAGGACCCATTTCTCA
>DATCRS010000454.1:0-2501 GCA_036568845.1 Devosia sp.
GGTTAGAGCCGACCGCTCATAACGGTCTGGTTCCAGGTTCGAGTCCTGGTGGCCCCACCACTGCCGATGTCGCTAGACGACCACGATCTCGTTGCGGACAATGGAGACGCCCGGGACGCACCAGGCGGTGTTTTCGGCCAATTCCTTCTCGTGCCAGGAGGTCACTTCCCCGCTCAGCGTGACCTCGGTACCGTTGGCCGAGACCTGGATTTGTCCCGCATCGAGGACGGAGATGCTGGCCAGAACATCGTGGATCCGCCGTTGCACCTGGCCGGCCTCGACCGGCGGCTTGATCTCGAGGTCGCTCTTGATCGCCTTGATGCAGCCGAGCTTTTCGAGATCCTCGACTGCAGCCTGGCGCTGGTAATTCCAGTCGACGTCACCGTGCAGGGTCACCTCGCCGTCTTGCACGGCAAGGTGGATACGGTCGGCCGGAATCGAGGTGTTGGAAGCCAGCCGGCTATAGGCCAGCGCAGCGATCTCCTCGTCGGGGGTTAGACACGTCCCCGGCAGCTCGACCGCAATGGCGTTGACGACGCCCTTGACACCCCTTACCCGCCCGGCGACCCGCTCTGCCGTGGTCCGTTCGAACAGGCTGGGAACATGGCCGGTGAGCGTCACCACGCCTTCGCGCGCGGCCACACCGATTTGGCTCGAATTGATCGCGGGATCGAAGTCCAGTTGGCGAAGCACTGCCGCCTGCAGCTCATGGTCGGCACGCATCCGTTCCTCCTAGGCCGCGCAGAAGCGCTCCAGACCCTCGCGGCTGATCACCTTCACCCGGTCCGGGGTGGGGAGGCGGATGAGCCCGCTGTCCTTGAGCACGCGAAAGACGCGCGAGACGGTCTCGAAGGTGAGACCCAGATAGTCCCCGATGTCCTGCCGCTGCATCTGCAATGCAACGCTGTCGTCCGAACCCTGGCGCTGCATGAGATCGAGGAGGAAAGCTGCCAGCCGCTCGGCGGCGCTCAGCCGCGCTGTCATCATCAAATGCGATTGCACCGCGATCAGGCCGCGTAGCGCGACCTTGAGCACTTCCTCGGCCGCCCCGTCCTGCATCTTGGGTCGCAGGCTCCGGATCCCCGCGCCGTCGACGCTCTCGGCGTAAAACAGGTGTGTATCGTCCGGCTCGAAGCCGAAAACCTCGCCGGCGCTGTAGAAGGCGGCGATCTGGCGGCGTCCGTCGGGAGCAACCCGACAGACCCGCACCGTGCCGAACTCAACGTAGTAGAGTGGCCCGGCGGCCTCACCCTGGGCGTAGATCACGGCATTGGCCGGGTGGAATGACACCGGCCCCAGCGTCGCATGCCGAAGCAGCTCGGCAATGTTCTCGTCCGTCGGCACGGGCATGGCACCCGCCTGGATCAGTTCTCTGGCGCTGTGGTTGAGCATCGGTCTCGTCCCCTGGTGTGGTTAAGAGACTGACGCTTCGACCGCATGAACGAAATCCCGCACGTCCCCCCCGTAGTACTACGCAGTAGGCGTGGTCGGCTGCAGCTAGTCGCTCCGCCAGCACCAATCTGGCCCGTGTCCTCGCCAACCGGCGGTTGTCACCATGCCCAGGGTTGCGTGACCAGCATCTTGCCGGCCCCGCATGGCCCCCTCTTGTGCGGATCGGACCAACTTTACAGAAATGCTCCGAGCCCGGCGCGGCACCTGCCTTGCTGCCGGTCCTGTCGTGTCCATTCCGCAGGCACGCGAGCGCGAAAGGTCCACTTGCAGGGACTCGGCCGCGACGGCATCTGCTATGGAACGGCGACCGGCACACGCCGACGACTTCGGAGACGACGATGGCAAGACTGACTGAAGCGGCTCGCGGTGTGTACGTCATCGCCGTCACCCCATTCGAGGACAACGGTGCGCTCGATCTCGAGAGCGTCGACCGCATGGTCGACTTCTACGAGGGGGCCGGCGTCGATGGCCTCACGGTGCTGGGCCAGCTCGGCGAGGCGCCGAAACTCACGGCCGAAGAATCCAAACTCGTGGTCGAGCGTGTGCTGAAACGGCTCGATGGCCGCCTGCCAGTCGTCGTGGGTGTCTCCGCACCCGGCCTCGCGCCGATGCAGGAGCTGGCGACGGCGGTGATGGACCAGGGTGCAGCGGGTGTCATGGTGGCGCCGCCCTGGACGCTGAAGACCGACGACCAGGTCCACGCCTTCTACGTCTCGGTCGGCGAGGCGCTGGGTGATACCCCCTTCGTGCTGCAGGACTATCCTCTTACTACCAATGTGAACATCGCGCCGAAGGTGATCGATCGGATCGTCAGGGACGTGCCTAACTGCGTGATGCTCAAGCACGAGGACTGGCCGGGTCTGGGCAAGATCACCGCGCTCCGCGCCTCGAGCGACAAGGGCGAGACTCGCCGCATCTCGATCCTTTGCGGCAATGGCGGTCTCTTCCTCCCCGAGGAGATGGGCCGCGGCGCCGATGGCGCCATGACCGGCTTCTGCTACCCCGAAATGATGGTGGGCGTGGTGCCCGAATACGCGGCGGGGAACGTC
>DATCRS010000455.1:0-10082 GCA_036568845.1 Devosia sp.
GTCCGACACCTTCTTGGCATCCTGGATCACGGTCTCGAACTCTTCGTTGCACCAGCTCGAGTAGTTGGAAACGCCGATAGCCGAGCAGGAGAACAGGGTGGCAAAGAAGTTGTCCGGATCGCCGTTGTCGCCGGTCCAGCCGATCTGGAAGGCACCCGGGCGATCCTTCTGCTTGCCGCGCTCGCGGTACTCGGTCCACTCGTAGGTGACGATGTTGGCGGTGACGCCGACCGCGGCCCAGTCGGCCTGGATCAGTTCGGCAACGCGCTGCGCGTTCGGGTTGTAAGGACGCGACACCGGCATGGCCCAGAGGTCCAGGGTGAGGTTGGAGACGCCGGCATCGGCCAACATCTGCTTGGCCTTTTCCGGATCATAGACGTCGGCCGGGATGGCGTCGTCATAGGACCACATGGTCGGCGGGATCAGGTTCTTGGCGTCCTGGCCGGCACCCTGGTAGACGGCATCGATGATGGCCGCCTTGTTGATGGCCATGGTCAACGCCTTGCGGACATTGGCATTATCCATCGGCGCGATGGTCGTGTTGTACGACATGTAGCCGATGTTGAGGCCTTCCTGCTCCATGACGGTCAGGTTCGAGTCGCCCTGCAGGCCGGCAATATCAGCCGGAGCCGGGTAGCTCATGATGTCGCATTCGCCGGCCTTGAGCTTTTGCGCGCGCACCGCCGGATCGGTGGTGATGGCAAAGATCAGGTCGTCGATGGCCACCTTGCCCGCCCAGTAGTCGGCGAAGGCCTGGTAGCGGATGACGGCGTCGGTCTGGTAGTCGACGAAGACGAACGGGCCGGTGCCGATGGGCTTGTTGGAGAAGTCGGCCAGGTTGCCCGAAGCGGCGAGCTGGTCGGCATATTCCTTCGAGACGATCGAGGCGAAGTCCATGCCGAGGTTGGCGATCATCGGCGCGTTGGGCTCGGTGAGCGTCATCTTGACGGTCAGGTCATCGACCTTCTCGATCGAGGCGAGGAACTTGGGCATGTCCATGCCCTGGAAGTAGTCCCACGAGATGCCCTCGAGGTACTGGTTCCACGGATTGTCGGCCTTCCACTGGCGCTCGAACGAGAAGATCACGTCGTCGGCGTTGAGGTCGCGCGTCGGCGTGAAATACGAGGTGGTGTGGAACTTGACGCCCGGACGCAGGTGGAACGTGTAGGTCAAACCGTCTTCGGAAACTTCCCAGCTCTCGGCGAGGCCGGGCTGCACGGCGGTGCCGCCATGCTCGAACTCGACGAGACGGTTGTAGATGGTGCGCGAGGACGCGTCGAAGTCGTTACCGCCGGTGGTCGGGCCGGGGTCGAAATGCGCGGGGGAGGCCTCGGAGCAGAATACGAGCTGCTTGGCCTGAGCCGCTCCACCCATCACCGCGACGAGCGCAGTGGCGGCGAGCAGGGATTTCATCAGGTTCATTGTTTTTGTCTCCCGAAATATTATCTGCGCCGGTGGCTTTGCGCCTCCGGCTTGGGCGGCAGAAAAGCGTTTTTTGCCAAGCAGCGCAATGACAATATTATGGCGGTGGAAGGGGAAAGCTTAGGCTGAAGCGGTTCTTGGAGCGGGCCGCGGGCCGCCCCGGAACACGTCCGGCGGCAGCTATCCTGTTGCGATATTTGACCAAATGGTCAAGATACCGCCGTTTGCGGAAGGGGACGCATGACGCAGGCGATTGCTACGGTTGCCCTGGTGGTGCGCGACTATGACGAGGCGATCGCCTTCTATCGCAACAGCCTCGGCTTCGAGTTGGTGGCCGATACGCCGCTGGGACCGGGAAAGCGCTGGGTGGTTGTGGCCCCCAGGGGCGGCCGCGGCGCGCGGCTGCTGCTGGCGGAGGCAAGTGACGAGGCGCAGGAAGCGCGGATCGGCGACCAGACCGGCGGCCGGGTGGGCTTTTTCCTCGAGACGGACGACTTCGCCCGCGATCACGCCGCCTATCTCGCCAAGGGCGTCAGGTTCCTCGAGGAACCGCGGCATGAGGCCTATGGCACCGTCGCCGTGTTCGAGGACCTCCACGGCAACAAGTGGGACCTGATCGAGCCGAAGGGATAGTTGGCGTCAGCATAGCGCCGCGCTAGGCTCCCGCTCTTTCCTGACCATGCTTTCATTTGAGGAGTTGACCCATGGCGAAGCGCCGGCTCGGACGCTCGGACCTGCACATCGAACCCCTGGTGCTCGGAACCAACGTCGTGGGCTGGACGGCCGATGAGAAGAGCTCGTTCGAGGTGATAGATGCGTTCGTCGCAGAAGGCTTCACCGCCATCGACACGGCCGACTCCTATTCGCGCTGGGTGCCGGGCAATGACAGCGACAGCGAGAAGATCATCGGCCGCTGGATGAAGGCGCGCCGCAACCGCGCCCAGGTGCTGGTCTTCACCAAGGTCGGCTCCGACATGGGCCAGGGCCACCGGGACCTCTCGGCGAAATGGATCATCGAGGAGGTGGAGCACTCGCTGCGGCGGCTGCAAACCGACTACATCGACCTCTACCAGAGCCACTGGCCGGACGAGCGCACGCCGCAGGAGGAAACGCTGCGCGCCCATGACAGCCTGGTCAAGGCGGGCAAGGTGCGGTTCATCGGCACGTCGAACCACGACGAGAAGCTGCTCAGCGAAGCGCTCGCGATCTCCAGGCGCGAGGGACTGGCGCGCTACGAGACCATCCAGAACGAGTTCAATCTCTATGCCCGCGACAAGTTCGAGGGGCCAGTGCAACAGATCTGCGTGCGCGAGGAAATTTCGGGCATCCACTATGCCGGTCTGGCGCAGGGGTTCCTCACCGGCAAGTATCGCAGTGAGGCCGATGCGGGGAAGAGCCCGCGTGGACGGGGCATTGTCGGCAAGTATCTCAACAACAAGGGTTTCCGCATCCTCAAGGCGCTGGACAATGTGGCCGCACGGACGGGCGCCGCGCCGGCCGAGATCGCGCTGGCCTGGGTGGCGGCGCAGCCGGGAGTCGCGGCCCCCATCGCCTCGGCGACCAGCGTCGGGCAGTTGCAGAGCCTGATGCGCGGCGCGCGGCTGGAGCTCTCGGATGCGGACCTCAAGGAACTGACGGACGCGGGGAAGTAGTCCCGGACGTTTCAGTCGGGTTCCTTCTCCCCTTGTGGGAGAAGGTGGATCGAGCGGAGCGAGAGACGGATGAGGGGTATGTCTCAACAATCGCCGGCAAGGCAAAGGCCCCCTCATCCGCCCTTCGGGCACCTTCTCCCACGAGGGGAGAAGGCGATCACTGCGTGCATCGTGGCCGCACTCGCCTTCGCGGGGATGACGACGTTGATGGGCTTAGCCAGCGCCCAGGAGCAGGGCTGGCACTATTCGCCGCTGCCGGGGGAAGGGGATCGGGCGGCGATGGGGTGCTCGCATGGAGCGACGCCGGAGAAGCACACCTGCCTCGTGGTGCGCTGCGAGGACGATTTCAGCGTCGGTGTGCATATCCATACGAGCCGCGCCGGGACCGATGCGGGACGCTGGCGGATCGAGTTCGACAAGGGCGATCCGGCCTACGACATCGTGGCGGTAGAAGACGGCTCGCCCTATGGGGCGCGTGTCGAAGGCGATGTCGAGCCGATCCTCTTCGGGCTCAGGAATCTGGGGCTCGTCTATCTCGACCCACAGGATGGCGCCGAGGTCGACCAGCAGATTTCGCTCAATGGCTCGCTCTACGTGATCAACCAGGCGCTCTACTTCTGCGCGCCGCGCGCGGTGCCGGAGGCTTCCTCAGGCGATGAGAAACCCGCCGTCGATGGGCAGGACGGCGCCGGTGATGAAGCTCGCCAGCGGTGAGCAGAGAAAGAGCGCAGCCGGCGCGAGATCGGCCGGCGTGCCCCAGCGGCCCAGCGGCGTTCGGCCGATCAGTTCGGCGTTGCGCTCGGGGTTGGCGCGCGGCACGGCGGTCATCGGCGTCTCGATCCAGCCGGGCGCCAGCGCGTTCACGCGGATGCCTTGCTTGGCATAGGCGATGGCCAGCGACTTGGTGAGCTGGGCGACGCCACCCTTGGAGGCCGCGTAGGCGGGGGCGTGCGGGGCGCCGAAGAAGGCGAACATGGAGGCGATGTTGAGGATGGCGCCGCCATCGGCGAGCGCAGTGCGGAACGCTGTCGCCGTCCGCATCGAGCCCTGCAGGTTGATGTCGAGCACGGTGGCAAAGCCGTCCTCGGTGAACTCGGCGGTCCGCAGGTTGACGCCGGCACAGTTGATCAGCGCGTGGACCTTGGCGTGCCTGGCAGCGAAGCCATCGACGGCCTCGCTGGAGCGCACGTCGAGCACCGAGTGATGCGCCTTGCCGCCGGCCGCCACAGCCGAATCGACCTCGGCCTGCGTCGCGCCCGTGGCGTGCACCGTGGCGCCGGCATCGGCAAATGCTGCCGCGATACCGGCGCCGATACCCGAGGTACCGCCGGTGACGACGACGGTCTTGCCGGTGAAGAATTCTGCGGCCCAGCTCATCGGATGAACTGATCGACGTAGTCGGCACCGAGCCCAACGGCGGTGTAGTGCTTCCTGCACATGTCGATCTTGGTGAAGACGTCCTCGAAGCCGATCTGCTTGTTGTCCTTGTCGAGATAGACCATGCAGCCGGAGATGTTGAAGAAGGTGATCATTTCCGGGCAATCCTCCGGCACCGTAAGGGTGTGGATCTCGCCCGGGGGCTCGAAGACGTAGGAGCCGGTCTCGGCCACCCAGTCGTGCTCGAGATAGTGCCAGCGGCCCTTGATGACGAAGCCATGCACGGGTGCGGGGTGGAGGTGGCGGCTGAGGATTCCGGCCCGACGCACGCGAAGCAGATTGCACCACTGACCCTGCAAGGTGTTGAGCATCAGCGGCCGGAACCACACGCCCTCGGCCTGCGGCACCCAGACGCGCTCGTCGTCCGGCACGGCGGTGATGGCGATTTCCTTGGGCGCCAGCGGGTGCGCCGATCCGTTGAAGGTTTCGTACATGGCTAGACTCCGTAACCGCCGACCGGCTCGGTGATGATCTGGTCGCCGAAGCCGGCAATCAGCGGCATCGCCTTGGCGATGGTTTCCTTGACCAGAGGGATGCTGAGCGAGCCCTTGTGGCTCTCGGCATTGTCCCACACTTCGGTGACCCAGATCTTGTCGGGATCGGTAGTGTCGCGGGCGACGATGTAGCTCAAACACCCCGGCATGCTGCCGACGCTAGCCGTCATCAGCGCCATCAATTCGTCGCGCTTGCCGGGATGAGCGGTGAAGCTGCCGATGAGGCCGTACATCGCTCCCTCCTACCAGTGGAACTCGTCGACGTTCTCGCGGGCGCCGAGGAAGAAGGCATCGGAGATGAGCCGGAGCGGCGCACCATCCATGTCGCTCTTGCCTTTCTTCAGCAGCTTGGCGAAGCGGTCGTAGATGCCCTCGTATTCCTCGGACGGGTTCTGGACCACGACATGGTCGTTGACGACCAGCACGGTGCCGCCCTTTTCGAGCCGAAGCTTCGAACCCTTCTGCGTCTCGATGGCGACCGTCCAGATTTCGCCGGTCTCTTCGAGCCAGTTGAAGTGGGCGGTGAGCGACGGCTTGTGCTTTTCGCCCGACTTGAAGACGATTTCGACGTCGACCGGCGTCTGCCGGTTGGCCGGGAACTTCAGCTTCGAGGATTCCACGAACACCGGGAAGGGCATGATCTTGGTGAAGATCGACATGGCGTTGATGCCGGGGTCGCAGACGCCGAATCCGCCCGGCTCCCACACCCACTCCTGGCCCGGATGCCACTTGCGGACGCTTTCCTTCCAGTCGATGCGGACGGACGCCACGCCCTCCTTCTTGAGGATGGCCTTGGCCTTGTCGACCGCCTGGTTGTACTGGCTGTGCCAGGTCTGGAAGAGCACCCGGTCCTTCTTCTTGCCATAGGCGACGAGATCGTCGAACTCGGCGAGGGTCTGGGTCGGCGGCTTTTCGAGCAGCACGTCCTTGCCGGCGTCGATGGCCTCGCGCACCATCTGGTGGCGGACGTTGGGGGGAGTGCAGATGGCGACGATGCCGACCTCGGGCATGGTCTTGTAGAGCTCGGCCGGGGTCTTGAACACCGGCACGTCGCGATGACCCAGCCCACGGGTCGAAACGCAGGCCCCGAGTTCGAAATCCTTGCTCTTGTCGATCACCGGCATGTGCTGGTCCTGCGAGATCTTGCCGATGCCGATGACGGCAATCTTCTTTTTGGCCATAAGGCGCCCTCCTTCACCGGCCGGCACTTAAGGGGATTGGTGCGGGAAATGGAAGGGTGACGAAGGGATAATTCGTCCGATCTGGGCCACCGGACCAACCCCAACCACCGTCATCCTCGGGCTCCGACCCGAGGACCCATGTCACCACCCGCGCAAGCGGACGAATGGGTCCTCGGATCAAGTCCGAGGATGACGGTGGCTGGGGGAGCGTGCAGCGCAAGAGCTGCAGCATCGAGGACGCTGGATACCCGCGTTCGCCGGAATGACGGCGGTGGTGGGGCTCCCTACCGCACGATAATGGCGCGGAAATCGTTGACGTTGGTGCCGGTCGGGCCGGTGACGAACAGGCCACCCACAGCGCGAAATGCGTTGTAGGCGTCGTTGTCGGCGAGGGCGGCGAGAGGGTCGATGCCGGCCTCGCGCATGCGGGTCGCGGTGGTGCCGTCGGCGACGGCGCCGGCATTGTCCCCTGCCCCGTCGATGCCGTCGGTATCGGCGGCCAGCGCGGTGATGCCCATCGACCCTTCGATGGCGATCGCGAAGGCGAGGAGGAACTCGGCGTTGCGGCCGCCACGGCCCCTGCCGCGGAGCGTGACCGTGGTCTCCCCGCCCGAGAGCAGCAATGCCGGTCGCTGGAAAGGACGGTTGCGGCGCCGGACTTCGCGGGCGAGGGCCGCGTGGACTTTGGCCACCTCGCGGGCCTCGCCCTCGACAGCGTCGGAGAGAATCGCGGGGATGAGCCCCATCTGCCGGCCCCGTTCGGCCGCCGCCTCGAGCGAGATGCCGGCCGAAGCGATGACGCTCACCGTGTTGTGGGCAAAATGGGGGTCGGAGGGTTTCGGCGCCGGGTTGCGGTCACTGGCTAGCAGCTCGCTGACGGCCGGGGGCAGGTCGAGACCGTAGAGCGCGACGAGATGCCGGGCCTCGGTGCGGGTCGAGCTCATCGGCACAGTGGGGCCGGACGCGACCAATGCCGGGTCGTCGCCCGGAATGTCGGAGACCACCAGCGTCGCCACACGGGCAGGCGCCGCCATGGCCGCCAGCCGCCCGCCCTTGATGGCCGAGAGCTCGTTGCGGATGACGTTCATCACGCTGATGGGGGCGCCGGAGGCCAGCAAGAGCTGGTTGACCGCCTGCTCGTCCTCGAAGGTGAGACCGGGCGCCGGTTGCGGCAGCAGGGCCGACCCGCCGCCCGAGATCAGCGCCACGACAAGGTCGTCGTGGCTCAGGCCGGAGACCTTCTCCATGATCCGCCGCGCGGCGAGGAAGCCGGCGGCATCGGGGACGGGGTGCGACGCTTCGACGATCTCGATCCGCTCGCACGGCACCGCATAGCCGTAGCGGGTAACGACGAGGCCGGTCAGCGGGCCGTCCCAGGCGCGCTCGAAGGCGCGGGCCATCTGGGCCGAGGCCTTGCCAGCGCCGATGACGATGGTGCGACCTCGGGGGCGGGCGGGCAGATGCGCCTGTACCGCGCGCTCGGGCTGTGCCGCTGCTACCGCCTCGCGGAACAGGGTTTCGAGAATGTCGCGGTCCATCGTGCCCTGCCCCTCGATTTTGGCCGGCATCATAGGGGAGCGCCCGGCGCTGGCAAGCAGAGCTGAATCGGGTGTTCATCGGCAATTCAGCCGACGGCCTCTATCCCGGATCGCACTGCGGCGGCGGCGTGAACGCGATGCCCTGCAGGCACCCGGCATGTGCATGATGGGGCCATGCCGGGTGCGCCCGGGCGGGTTGCAGCTTGATATCTTGTCAAATGGCTGTCATCCGCCTCAACTAGGCAGGCCCTTTGTTCCCCCTGCCGACAGAGCCCGATGCCCGAACGTTTCGCGATCTACTACGCGCCGCCCACCACGAGCGAGCTCTGGCAGCGCGCTGCCCGCTGGCTGGGGCGCGATCCGGCAACGGGCAATGTCTCGAATGCGGACATTCCGGGCATCGATGGAGAGAGACTCACGACGCTCACGCCCTCGGCCACGCGCTATGGGTTCCACGCGACATTGAAGCCACCAATGGCTTTGGCCGAGGGCAAGACGGCCGAGGACCTGGAGGAGGCGATGCAGCGCTTCGTGCTCCGCAACGGGCAGGTCTCGATCGGCCGGCTGGAGCTCAGGTTGCTCGACGGCTTCCTGGCGCTGACGCCGGTCGAACAGAGCGCCGAGCTCACGGCCTTTGCCGGCCGTATCGTCGCCGAATTCGACCATTTCCGCGCGCCGATGTCTGAGGACGAACGCGAACGGCGGATGAGGAGCGATCTCACGCCGTACCAGATTGGTCTCCTCGACCACTATGGCTATCCTTACGTGATGGACGAGTTCCGCTTCCACATGACCCTCACCGACAGGCTGGCGCTCGACGCGCGCGAAGAGGTGATCGCTGTAGCCGCAGACTGGTTCGCCCCGGTGCTCGACCGGCCCTATGTGCTCGACCGCCTGAGCCTTTTTGCCGAACCCGAGCCGGGAGCGCCGTTCCTCCGCCGGGCCGATTTCCCGCTCTCCACCGAGGTGAAGGTCTGATGACCGAGCTCAACATCCGCAATGCCAATATCGTGCTGGCCAACGAGGTCGTGCACGGCTCGGTGTCGGTGCGCGACGGCATGATCGTTTCGATCGATCAGGGCCCGAGCCAGACCGGCGAGGATTTCGAGGGCGAGTACCTGATCCCCGGCCTCGTCGAGCTCCACACCGACCACTTCGAGAATCACTACCGGCCGCGGCCCGGCGTCACCTGGCACGCCATCGCGGCGCTGCAGGCGCACGACGCGCAGATCGCCGGGGCCGGCATCACCACAGTGTTCGACGCAGTACGGCTGGGGTCCGATCCCGAGATCGGCGATATTGCAGAGGATCTGGCGGCGCAGATCGACGCCATCGCGCAGGCCGATGCGGAAGACCGGCTGCGCGCCGACCACCTCGTGCACCTCCGTTGCGAGCTGCCGACGCCGGACGTGGTCGACCAGTTTGTCGCTCACTGCGAAAAACCGGTGGTGAAGCTTGCCTCGCTGATGGACCACACGCCAGGCGCGCGGCAGTACACCACGCTCGAGCACTATATCGCCTACTACCAGAAGCGGATGAGGCTCTCGGATGCGGAGATGAGCCAGTTCATCGCCGACCGGCAGCGCGAGCGCGACCTCTATTCGCAAAAGAGCCACGACGCGATTCTCGCCAAGGGGCGCGAGATCGGCCTCGCCTTCGCCAGCCACGACGACGCCACCACGGACCATGTGGCCGAGGCGGTGGAGGACGGCGTGGTAATCGCCGAGTTCCCCACCACGATCGATGCGGCGCGGGCCGCCCATGGCGCCGGGCTGGCCGTGCTGATGGGCGCGCCCAACGTCGTCCGCGGCAAGTCGCACAATGGCAACATCTCGGCCACGGAGCTGGCGCGCGAAGGCGTGCTCGACGTCCTGAGCTCGGACTACGTGCCATTTGCGCTGATGGTTGCCACCTTCCAGCTGCCCGAGCGGGTCGAGACGATCTCGCTGCCGCAGGCGGTGGCGCTGGTTACGCGCAACCCCGCGAAGGCGGCACATCTCGATGACCGGGGCGAAATCGCCCTCGGCAAGCGCGGCGATCTCGTCCGCGTGCGAAAGACCGACTCGGCTCCGGTCGTGCGTGGCGTCTGGCGGCAGGGCAAGCGGGTCAGCTGATGCCGCGGCCGGGTGCACTCGTTCTCGTCGTCGGCCCGTCGGGCGCCGGCAAGGATACGCTGATCGGTGCAGCGCGCGAGGCGCTGGCCGGCGATCCCAACTTCGTCTTCGCCCGGCGCGTCATTACCCGCGATGCGGTGGCCGCGCTCGAGGATCACGACACGATCGACGTAGCGGCATTCGACGCCGCAAAGGCACGTGGCGCGTTTGCGCTTACATGGGAAGCGCATGGCCTCTGCTACGG
>DATCRS010000456.1:0-9180 GCA_036568845.1 Devosia sp.
TTCGCGTTCCTGCCGGCCTGCCTGTTCCTGCCGCGCCCGCGCGTCGCGTGGACGAACCTCGCGGCCTACGGCATGCTGATCGGCGTCGGCCAGTTCGGCGTGCTCTACATCGCGATGAAGGGCAGCATCTCGCCCGGCCTCGCCTCGCTGGTCATCCAGACGCAGGTGTTCTTCACCATCTTCCTCGCCTTCCTGCTCTTTCATGAAAGGCCCACCGGCTGGCAGGTCGGCGGGGCGGCGATCGCCTTTGCGGGCATCGGGGTCATCGCGCTGGATCGGCTCGAGGGCGCCGCGCTGTGGCCGCTGATCCTCACCATTTTGGCTGCCGGCTGCTGGGGCCTCGGCAACATGGCGAGCAAGCAGGCGGGCCGCGTCGACATGCTGGCTTTCGTCGCCTGGTCGGCGCTGGTGCCGCCGATCCCGCTGTTCCTCGCCTCCCTCGTCTTCGACGGACCCGGCGCCATTCCGGCAGCGCTTGAACACATCACCTGGCGCGGCATCGGTTCGATCGCCTTCATGTCCTACGTCGCGACACTCTTCGGCTTCGGGGCCTGGGCGTGGCTCCTGAGCCGCTACCCGGCGAGCCAGGTGTCGCCCTATGGATTGCTGGTGCCGGTGGCGGGTATCGCGAGCGCAGCGCTGTTCCTGGGGGAAACCGTGAGCGGCATCGAGGTCGTCGGCAGCGTGCTGGTCTTTGCCGGCCTGCTGGTCAACATCTTCGGGCCGCGGTTGAAGGCGAGAAAGCCCGCATGATCAGTCTGCGCCCCGCCCGTCCCGAGGATGCCGAGCCGATCGGCCGGCTCTTTGCCGCCTCGCGCCGCCTGCTGACCTTCCTGCCCGAGCTCCACACGGTGGAGGAGGACCTCGACTTCATCGCCAACCAGATCTTGCCCAACCATCTTGTCACCGTCGCCCTGCAGGATGGCGAGATTGCCGGCTACATGGCCGAACGGCCCGAATGGATCGAACAGCTCTACATGCGGCCCGACCTCCGCCGCAGCGGTGTCGGTTCGGCGCTGATGGCCGTCGCCAAGATGCGCCACAAGGCCATCGAGCTCTGGTGCTTCAAGGAAAACACCGCCGGCCGCGCCTTCTACGAAAAGCACGGCTTCGTGCCTCTTTATGAAACGGATGGCGCGGAAAACGAGGCCAAGGCTCCGGACATCCGGTATCGGTGGGAGCGGGCGTAGATCTCTCCGTCGGGGTCTCCCTCCCCCTTGTGGGGAGGGCAAGCAGAGCTAGGCGCATCAGCGCCGTAGCGGCGCTAGGGTGGGGGTGGCAACTCGCACCGGCGCGTGGGCTTTACCCCCACCCAGCTGCGCTAGGGTCCTTCGGACCTAAGCTGCGCTGCCCTCCCCACAAGGGGGAGGGAGAGCCGGAGAGATCGTGGAGCGCTATTCCGGCCGTTCGAAGTCGCCGTTGACGTCCATCACCCAGAGCTCGCCGGTCGAGATGTCGAACCAGGCGCCGTGCACCTGCAGCTTGCCCTCGTCCTCGAGCTGGCGGACATAGGGGAACGTGCGCAGGTTGTTGATCGAGTTGCGGATCGAGAGCCGCTCCAGCGTGGTCTGGCGTTCCCGGTCGGTTAGGAACGAGTAGGCCGCGACCTGGTCGGCCACCGGCCCGAGCATGCTCATCCATTTGCCGATGAAATCGCCCTGCGCCAGCGGCGCCCCGTTCGGGTTGAGCGCGGCGCGGATGCCGCCGCAGCGGCCATGCCCCATGATGACGATGTTCTTGACGCCCAGCGCGTTGACAGCGAATTCGATGGCCGCCGAAGTGCCGTGCTGCCCGGCATCGGGCTGGAAGGTCGGCACCAGGTTGGCGACGTTTCGGAGCACGAACAATTCGCCGGGTCCGGCATTGAAGATCGTTTCCGGCGCCGCGCGGCTGTCGCAGCAGGCGATGATCATGGTTTCGGGCGATTGGCCTTCGGCCAGGGTACGATAGCGATGCTGCTCGTACCGCTCATTCATGAACGACCGATAGCCGTCCAACAAAGCTGCTGGAAACCGATGCATGATGAACCGATTAGCGGTAAGGAGGGGACATTGCAACTGGCGCAGAATGCGCCGGCGTCGGGGGAGCTATGCTGATTTATCGCTTTTTGTCGGGGGAGGATGACTCCGCCTTCTGTCACAAGGTCACCAAGGCGCTGAGCGAGGGCTGGACCCTCCACGGCTCGCCGACCTACGCCTTCGATGCGGTGAGCAAGAAGATGCGCTGCGGCCAGGCGGTCACGCGCGTGGTGGCGGACCAGCCCTACGACCCGGAAAAGAAGCTGGTGGACTACGTGTAGAGGAACGGGCCGGGTGAAGGGTGGGTAGTGCTGGCACTGCAGTCGGTTCTCCCTCCCCCTTGTGGGGAGGGCAAGCAGAGCTAGGCGCGTCAGCGCCGTAGCGGCGCTAGGGTGGGGGTAATCCCTCGCACCGGCGCATGGCGTACCCCCACCCAGCTTCGCTAGTTCGCTGGCGCTCCCAAGCTTCGCTGCCCTCCCCACAAGGGGGAGGGAGAAGGACTGAGACACCCCTCCACCCCCCCCTTAACGAAAAATGAACATGCAACTCAGCACCGGTTCGGACACGCGCGACTAGAACCCGCATCACGGCGCCAATGGTGGCGTCGCTGATGGAGGACAGCAGATGTCCAAGGTTCTGACCACCGCCCTCGCGATTGCCATCGTGCTTCTGCCCTTCGGCGCGCAGTCAAGCCAGCCGAACGTCAAGCTCACCGATCTCGAGCCGCAGGCCGAGCTCACCACGCCGCAGCCGGGCTTTGGCTTCTTCCTCGATCCCGATGCGGACGCCGAGCTGCGCGTGAAGCTGCCCCGCTCGATCGACGAGCTCGACATCGAGCGCGATCCGTTCGCCACCGCCAAGGCCTGAAGGGCTAAAGCAGCCCCTTCAGCGCTGCATATTGCAGCAGCATCACGGTCTTGGCGTCGTTGATCTCACCCGCCTCGACCATCTCGAGCGCCTGCGCGAACGGCAGCTCCAGCACCTCGATATCCTCGCCCTCATGGGCGTGCCCGCCGCCCTCCGAGACGCGCTTGTCGGCGTCGTATTGCACAATGAAGAGCGAGAGTCGCTCGGTCACCGAGCCCGGGCTCATATAGCTCCGAAATACCTGCCGCACATCGGTGACGCGATACCCGGTCTCCTCCTCCGCTTCCTTCCTGGCGCAGGTCGCCGGATCGTCACCATCGAGCTTTCCCGCACAGACCTCGATGATGTAGCCCGGTTCGCCGTTGAAATAGACCGGGAAGCGGAACTGCCGCGTGAGGATCACTGTCTTCCGGTCCGGATCGTAGAGCAGGATGGCGGCGCCATCGCCGCGGTCATAGGTCTCGCGTGTCTGTCGCTGCCATTCGCCGCTGCGACGCTGCAGCTCCAGCGTCCAGCGCGTGAGTTTCCCCCAGCTGTCTGCCAGCACTTCCTTGTCGATCACCCGCACGCGCTCGTTCACCTGGCGACTCCCCGATTTGTGGTCAGGCAGATAGCGCAGGACGCGATGAACCGAAACTGAATGTGCGATTCATGCCTCGGCCAGCGGGGTTTGAGTACAACCACCGCAAGCAGCGGAAGCCCAGAAGGGCCGCCCGCACCAAGGGACGAAAGATGGACCGCCTCGCCGCCGCAATCATGATCGCGCTCGCCGCTTTGGTGATGAACGGAGGCATGCTGCGGGACGTCATGGCCGAGGAGGCCGGGACGCGCATCCCCGTGCCGCAACGCGCCGACAAGTCCCAGATGCCGGCGGCGATCGGTCTTCGCAGCGAGCGAGTGCTGAGCCTCATCCTCACGCTCGAGGCGCTGCGGACCGCGCCGGCCCTGCTCGATACACCCAAAGTCTGACGCGGCCCCCATTTCTCGCTTTGACCTGCCGCGGCGGCGCGGCTAGAAGTCTCGAACCGTTCCAAACTGAAGGCTCGCCGCTCCCTCGCGGGCCGCAGCGAGAGGTCGATGGCTCAACGCGCCAAGCCGCTTTCCCCACACCTGCAAATCTATCGCTTCACCCTGACGATGACGATGTCGATCGTGCATCGCGCCACGGGCATCGCCAACTATGCCGGCACCGCGCTGCTTGCGCTCTGGCTGCTCTCGGCGGCAGTCGGCGGCGAGATGTTCGATATCGCCAACGCGATCCTTGCCAGCTGGTTCGGGCAGCTCGTGCTCTTCGGCTACACCTGGAGCCTGTTCCACCACGCGTTGGGCGGCATCCGGCACTTCGTTTGGGATACGACCAAGGGCATGGACCCGGCCGGCCGCGAGATCATCGTCCGCATCCAGCTGGGCAGCTCGATCCTCCTGACGCTGATTGCCTGGGCACTCTGGGTCTGGATGTGAAGCGATGATCGACAAGGCTGCAATTTCCAATCCCAAGACGCGCTACGGTTCGGCCAGGAAGGCCACGAGGCTCTTCCGCCTGCAGCGCATCACCGCCGCGCTCAACCTGGCGTTCCTGCTCTTTTTCATCTGGTTCGTGGTTTCGGTGGCCGGGCAGAGCCCAGCCGGAATGATCGAAACCATCAGGAATCCCTTCGTCGCGCTGCCGCTGGCGCTGCTGATGGTCAACGTGCCCATCCATATGCGCATCGGCATGCTCGAGGTGATCGAGGACTATGCCGACGAGGATCGTACCAACCGGCTGTTCCGCACCGTCAACGATGTCTTCGCGATCCTCGTCGCGGTGATCGCCGTCGGCTCCATCGCCAAGATCGTCTTCTGGGGTTAGTTCGCCTATGGCCGCTTACGATATCACCGACCATGAGTTCGACGTCGTGGTCGTCGGCGCCGGTGGCGCGGGGCTCCGCGCCACGCTGGGCATGGCCGAGCAGGGGCTCTCGACCGCCTGCGTCACCAAGGTGTTCCCCACCCGCTCGCATACGGTCGCCGCACAGGGCGGCATTGCCGCATCGCTGCAGAACATGGGGCCCGACAGCTGGCAGTGGCACATGTACGACACCGTCAAGGGGTCGGACTGGCTGGGCGACAACGACGCCATGGAATATCTGGCCCGCGAGGCGCCGGCGGCGATCTATGAGCTCGAGCACTATGGCGTGCCGTTCTCGCGCACCGAGGAAGGCAAGATCTACCAGCGGCCGTTCGGCGGTCACATGACCGAGTTCGGCGAGGGCCCGCCGGTGCAGCGCACCTGCGCCGCCGCCGACCGTACCGGCCACGCCATCCTCCATACGCTCTACGGCCAGTCGCTGCGGCACAACGCGCAGTTCTTCATCGAGTACTTTGCGCTCGACCTCTTGATGGGCGAGGACGGGTCCTGCCAGGGCATCATCGCCTGGAAGCTCGACGACGGCACGCTGCACCGCTTCCGCGCCAAGATGACGGTGCTGGCGACAGGCGGCTACGGCCGCGCCTATTTCTCCGCCACCTCGGCGCATACCTGCACCGGTGACGGCAACGGCATGGTAGCCCGCGCCGGCCTGCCGCTCCAGGACATGGAGTTCGTGCAGTTCCACCCCACCGGCATCTACGGTTCGGGCTGTCTCATCACAGAGGGCGCGCGCGGCGAGGGCGGGTACCTCGTCAATTCCGAGGGCGAGCGCTTCATGGAGCGCTATGCCCCCAACGCCAAGGACCTGGCATCGCGCGACGTGGTCTCGCGCTGCATGACCATCGAGATCCGCGAGGGCAGGGGCGTGGGGCCAAAGAAGGACCACATCTTCCTCCACCTCGATCACCTCGACCCCAAGGTGCTGCACGAGCGGCTGCCCGGCATTTCGGAATCGGCCAAGATCTTCGCCGGCGTCGATCTCACCCGTGAGCCGATCCCGGTGCTGCCGACCGTCCACTACAATATGGGCGGCATCCCCACGAACTATCACGGCGAAGCGCTCGACCCGCGCCGCGGCGGCCCCGATGCCGTCGTCCCGGGCCTGATGGCCGCCGGCGAGGCCGCCTGTGCGTCGGTGCACGGCGCCAACCGCCTCGGCTCGAACTCGCTCACCGACCTCGTCGTCTTCGGCCGCGCCGCGGCGCTGCGTGCCGGCAAGGTGGTCGACAAGAATGCCGCCGTGCCGCCGGTCAACAAGGCGTCCGAGGAAAAAATCCTCGCGCGCTTCGACCGGCTTCGCCATGCCAATGGCGGCACGCCGACGGCGAAGCTGCGCGACAAGATGCAGCGCACCATGCAGGAAGATGCCGCCGTGTTCCGGACCGGCGAAACCTTACAGTCAGGCGTCCGTCGTATGACAGAAGTCTATGGCCTGCGTGCTGACCTTCGTGTGTCGGACCGCTCACTTATCTGGAATTCCGACCTCGTCGAGACGTTGGAACTGGAGAATCTCCTCGCCAATGCCATGCAGACAGTGGTCTCCGCCGAAGCCCGCAAGGAGAGCCGCGGCGCCCATGCGCGCGAGGACTTCCCCAATCGCGACGACGAAAATTGGCGAAAGCATACAATCAGTTACATCGATGAGGCGGGGAATGTGTCGCTCGACTACCGCCCCGTCCACGTCGACCCCCTTACCCCGGAAAGCGAAGGCGGCATCTCCCTCAAGAAGATCGCCCCCAAGGCGCGGGTGTACTAGGAGCCCCCATGTGCCAGATGTGCGAAGAAGCCGACGCGTACCTGGCGCAGATTGAAGCTGCGGCCAAAAAGCGGGGCGAGGCACAGAAGGCCGAGACCGCCCCTGACAAGAATGCGCCGCGCAAGCCTGCGGTGGTAGCGCGCTGATGGCAGTCCAACCGGCCGGCTATTCCGGTACGCCCCTGGCGCAGAAGCTCGGCCTGAAAGACGGGCAACGGGTGCTGTTCATTGCGCTGCCGCCCTCGCTCAACGAGCTCAGGCTATCGCGGAACTTTCGCGAGATGGCTCAAGCGGGGTGGGGGACGTGGCAGGACGGCGATGCGGGTTACGACTACATCCACGGCTTCACCGCGTCCCGCAAAGTGCTCGAGGACAATGCTCAGCCGCTGATGGAGGCGATCGACCGGAACGGCACGATCTGGATCTCCTGGCCCAAGAAGGCCTCCAAGGTGGAAACCGATATTACCGAAGACGTGATCCGCGACGTGGTTTTGCCGATCGGCCTCGTCGATGTAAAAGTCGCGGCAGTCGACGAGGTCTGGTCGGGCCTCAAACTTGTCATTCGCAAGGAACTGAGATGATCGTTCGTCTGTCCGCCGGGCTCCTCGCCCTCGGCCTTCTCACAGTACCGGCGTCGGCTGCTTCGCCCACGCCGCAGCAGCGGGCCGAATTCTATGCCACCTGCATGGGCATCGCACAGAACAACGAGCTTTGCACCTGCAAGGCGGACGCAGCGCTGAAGCTCATTGACGGCGAGTTCATGGGCATGGTCATCGCCTCGATGAAGGGCAAGGCGCCGCCGCAGAACCAGAACGTCGCCTACAACAACTACATCGCCAAATCGAACGCGATCTGCAAACCAGGCTATTGAGGAGGCCATCATGAAGAGATTTGCCATCGTTCCGGCAATCGCGCTCGCGGCCACGGCAGTCGCCACACCGAGCTACGCCGACCTCAAGGCCGATTACCTCGCGGCCTGCCTTGCCGCCTCGAACCAGAATACCGAGCTTTGCACCTGCAAGGCGGAGGAAGCGGTCAAGCACGCCGATGACGAAATGCTCGGCTTCATCATCATCGCCATGAAAGACAACGCCAAGTTCCGCGACATGGTCAAAAAGGGCGAAGTGCCCGACGCCGTGGTCAAGAAGTGGCCGATCTACGTGCGCGAGAGCAACGCCGTCTGCGTCCCGCCGGCGAACTGAGAAGGTTCTATCCAGATGGCCGAGTTCACGCTTCCCAAGAACTCCAAGATCAAGCCGGGCAAAACCTGGCCCAAGCCCGCAGGCGCCAAGCGCATCCGCGAGTTCAAGATCTATCGCTATGATCCCGATACCGAGGAGAACCCGCGGACCGACACCTATTTCGTCGATCTCGACGATTGCGGGCCGATGGTTCTCGACGCCCTCCTCTGGATCAAGAACAATGTCGACGCGACCCTGACGCTCCGGCGCTCCTGCCGCGAAGGCATTTGCGGTTCCTGCTCGATGAACATCGATGGCGCCAACACGCTCGCCTGCACCAGGGGCATGGACGAGATCAAGCGCGACGTCATTGCCATCTATCCCCTGCCGCATATGCCGGTGATCAAGGACCTCGTCCCCGATCTCTCGACCTTCTATGCGCAGCACCGCTCGGTCGAGCCCTGGCTAAAGACCACGACGCCGGCCCCCCAGACCGAATGGCTGCAGTCCAAGCCCGACCGCGAGAAGCTCGACGGGCTCTATGAGTGCATCCTCTGCGCCTGCTGTTCGACCTCGTGCCCGAGCTATTGGTGGAACGGTGAGAAGTATCTCGGTCCGGCCGTTCTGCTGCAGGCCTATCGCTGGCTGATCGACAGCCGCGACCAGGCGACGAGCGAGCGGCTCGACAATCTCGAGGATCCGTTCAAGCTCTATCGCTGCCACACGATCATGAACTGCGCCAAGGTCTGTCCCAAGGGGCTGAACCCGGCCAAGGCCATCGCCTCGATCAAGAAGATGATGCTCGAGAGGGAGCCGGCGTAACCGCCGGCTGCGGCCCATGGAGCTCGTCAGTATCGCCGAGGTCGAGGACACGACGCTGGCGATCGTGCTCAATGCCGCGCTGCGGGCACATGGCTTCCATCCCGGCGAAGGGACCGAGCGCGGATTGCCGGGCCTGCCCGGGGTAATCGGCCCTAAGGGCATCGCCATCATGGTGCCCGAGGACGAGGCGGAGGATGCCAGGATCCTGGCCGAGGCGCTGCTGAAAGAGATGCTGGCCCGCTGACGCGCCGCCAGAGAGGAAATCCGCCCCGCCCCTAAGAATGCCACATTGCCGGGTGCAATAGGGGAAACACGGGGCATCCGGCGTTGAACGGCAGCGCAGCTTTGCGCTATATGCCCCAGTTCACTTTTGGCGGGACGGACGGTCCCCTGCACGGAGCAGGCTAATGACGACTTGGAAACGCGCGAGCGTTTCAGCCGCAGCGATGGCGGCCCTGGCGATGGTTCTCGCGGGCTGCAGCAGCGTGAGCACCAATCCGAACGCGGCCCGGCTTCCGTCGCCGCAGCCGATTGCGCCGGTGCAGAATTCGCAGGTCGCCACCACCAACCTTCCCAGCATCGGGCAGGATGCAAACGGTCAGCCATTGCAACAGGCGCAGGTCGCGCC
>DATCRS010000457.1:0-2590 GCA_036568845.1 Devosia sp.
GGTGATGCCGGCGCCGCCGCTGCCGTTCCTGCCCGCCGAGATGGTGGGCCAGCGCATCTTCCTCGCCACCATGGCCTATGCGGGGCCGGCGGCGGACGCCGAAGTGGCGCTGCGGCCGTTCCGCGCGCTGGCCAAGCCTTATGCGGACCTCGTCGGTCCAGTGCCGCTGTCGGCACTGTTCCTGCCCGAAGACCCCAATGCCTGTCCCTCGGTCTCGATCCGGACGCTGTTCACCGACCGCGTCGACCTGGACCTGGCGAAGACGCTGCTGGGCGAACTCGACAAGGCCGAAGCCCCGATCCACATGCTGCAGGTTCGCGTGCTGGGCGGCGCCATGGCCCGCGTTCCGGAGGACGCCACGGCCTTCGCGCATCGCAAGGCCGGCGTGCTGCTGGCCTATCTCGCGCTTTTCGAGGACCCGACGGAGACGGCAAAGCACGATGCCTGGGCGCAGAACGCATTGGACAAGGTGCGGCAGCCCGACGACCGCGCCTATGTCAACTTCCTCGCGGCCGAAGGCGCGCGAGTGAGTGCAGCCTATCCGCCGGCAACGCTGGCCCGGCTGCAGAGGATCAAGCGTCGGTACGATCCGGAGAACCTCTTCCGGCTCAACCAGAATATCCTGCCGGCTTGAGCAGGATGGCGGCGCCCTGAGGGGGTAACTGCACACGAGAAGCTGGACCCCGGTCTTCCTTCTCCCCTTGAGGGAGAAGGTGGATCGGCCGAAGGCCGAGACGGATGAGGGGTACCCTCCGCCATCGCGGATGTGGAGACATACCCCTCATCCCCCCTTCGGGCACCTTCTCCCTCAAGGGGAGAAGGCGACCCGACCACCGCCTGCGTGTCAGCGGCTTGCGAGTTGGTCCGCGGTGGGCGTCCACGCATATTCCATCTGCAGCGCGGCGATGCCGGCGGACGGCGCGTCGTAGCGGGCAGCGATCAGCGGCAGCTGCTGCTCGATGGACAGGGCCGGCTTGTCGCCGGAGGGAGCCGGAAGCAGGTGATCCACCTCCGTTCCAGCCGGACGGTCTGGATAAAGGGTGAGACCGTTGCGGCTGGTGACCGGTTCGCCGAGCAGCACGACCGTCGCAAGACTGGACCGTGACCAGGCATCGGCGGTGAGGCTCAACGCCACTTCGTCGGCCCCCTCCTCGAGAGGCAGGCCCACCGTCTCCTTGCGCCCGAAGCTCAGCGCGTTGCGGATGAAGGTCTTCTTGTGCTCGAGGGTGAGCTCGAAGGTGGCGGAGCGGTGCCGCGCATCCCAGCTTTCGACGCCCAGCTCGGCCGCGACCGCCGCCGCCTTGTCGGTGCCGGCGATGGCTTCGATCAGCGTCAGCATCGTCGGCACGCTGGCAGTGATGCCGGTGGAGGTGGAGACGCCATTGTCGGCGACGTAGCGGCGATCGGCGACATAGGTCATCTCCGGCTGCGCCTTTCTAAGATCGGCAATGACGCTCCAGTGGCCGGTGGCACGGCGGCCATCGAGCAGGCCGGCATTGGCGAGAACGCGCGAGCCGTTACAGATGGAAACGATCTTCGCCCCCTTGTCGCGCTGGGCGAGAATCCAGGCGATCAGCGCCGGATCGGTGCCGGGATCCATTGCCGGCACGACGACATAGTCAGCGCCTTCGGGCACCCGCTGGTCGAAGGCGGCAAAGGACTCGTCGGCATCGACGGCGAGCCTCGTGGGATAGAGCTGCACCCGCTCGTCGCGCTCGGCGACGACGGTTATGTCGGCGACATCGGCGCGCTTCAGGACGCCATAGGAAACCAGGAAATCGGTGATCTCGGTCGCCTTGTTGAAGGTGGCGACGGCGATCACCGGCCGCTCCCGCTTGGGCGGCCGCAGCGCCTCGACCGTCGCCGCATGCTCGGCGGCAGCGACGGCTTCGGGCGGGCGGTTATCCTGGGTCGGTTGACCCGGAGCGAGGACGAAAGGCGTCGCGATGCCGACGGCAACGAGCACGGCGGCGAGGCTCAGAAAAATGGTGCGCTTGCGCATGGACGAGACTCCTCTCTTTCGACCGTCCGCCCCGCGCGGGGGAGAATGCGCGAAGCGGGAAGCGGTTCGGATGCGGAGCTTGTCGGCCTTCCCATCATGGTAAGGTCAAGGGCTTTTACGCCCCGTAGGGAATCCAGACGTTCTTCACCTGCGTGGCTCGCTGCAGGAAGTAGGTGCCTTCGAACTTTTCGCGGTCGGCGAGGTCGTAGTAGAGGCCGCGGGAAGTCCAGGTCTGCTTCAGATTGCCCACCGAGGCCTTCTCGACCATCTGCGAGATTTCGGCATCGGCGGCGCACCAGATGGCATCGACGCCGTCGTGCTCAGCGAGGGTTTTGGCCAAGGCCCTGGTCTCGCCGGTGACAATGTTGATGACGCCAGAGGGTACGTCCGAGGTTTCGATGACCTGGTAGAGGTCGGTCACCGAGAGCGGCGAGCGTTCGGAGGGGACCAGCACCACGGTATTGCCCATGGCGAGAGCCGGGGCGAGCAGCGCGATGGAGCCGAGCAGCGAGCGCGATGGCGGCGCCAGGATGGCCATGGCGCCGATCGGTTCGACCATGGCGGTGGCGATCATGCGCTGCGGCGGGT
>DATCRS010000458.1:0-9340 GCA_036568845.1 Devosia sp.
CGGCAGCGCTACTTCGTCGACCTTGGTGCGGAGTTGGGCGACCATCGGGGGCGCGATCTCGATGCCGGCGACGGGTACGCCGCGCTGGTGGAGCGGGACGGCCACGCGGCCGGTGCCGATGGCGAATTCGAGTGCGCGGCCGCCCTCGGCGAGCGCTTCGAGCCGATCCACGGTCTGCCGGAGCAGGGTTTCGTCGAACATGCCGGTGCCCGGCGTGTCGTAGCGTGCGGCCGCCTTGGCGTCCCAGATGTCTTTGTGCTGCATGCGCGAAAGCCTAGCGTCAAAGCTCCTTCTGCGCCAGTTCGCGGAAGGCGTCGGGCATCGCGGTGCGCTTTTCCAGTGCCACCGGCCCATAACCGATGGCCTCCCAACCGAAGCGATCGCGGACCTTGTCGACGGCCTTGTCCGCCATCCAGCGTGCGGCCCCCCGGCGCGTACCCGGCCGGTGCTTTTCGTCGGCGAGGCCCAGCGGCAGCTCCAGCTGCAGCAGGGGCTGGCGTTCGAGATGGCTGACCGAGATGGCGAGCAACGAGATTTGGCGCTCCTGCGGATGATCGCGAAGCGCGCCCCAGACCAGCTCTTCGGCGACTTCGCAGAGTGTGGCGGTCGCTGCGATCGGTGCGGAAAGCGTTACCGATCGGGTCACGGCACGGAGATCGGCAAAGCGTATCCGCGCGGTTACGGTTCGGCCGGAAAGCTGCTTGGCCCGGAGGCGCGAGCCGATCCGATCGGCCAGGTGGAGCAGGGTGGGGCGGACGACGCTCTGGACGGCCGGCTTGCGGCCGAGTGCGGACTGCGCGCCGGCCGAGCGGGCGCGGCGGTCGGTGACGATCTCGCGGGCGTCGCGGTTCCATGCGAGCGCGGCGA
Organism: Devosia sp.; assembly: GCA_036568845.1. GTDB lineage: Bacteria > Pseudomonadota > Alphaproteobacteria > Rhizobiales > Devosiaceae > Devosia_A. The sequence continues at coordinate 868 of DATCRS010000458.1, forward strand.
GCTTGTCGCCGGCCGCGGGGCCGAGCAGGCGCGTCAGCACGCCGCTGGAGGTGTTGGCGAGTTCGCCAATCGTGGCGATGCCCTGCTGCGCCAGTTTTTCCTTGGTGACCGGGCCGACGCCCCACATCAACTCTACGGGCAGCGCATGGAGGAACTCGAGCTCGCGTGGCGGGTCGATGACGACAAGGCCGTCGGGCTTGGCGACCTGCGAACCGATCTTCGCCAAGTGCTTAGTGCGCGCCACGCCAACCGAAATCGGCAGGCCGAGTTCGTCGCGAACGCGGGTGCGGATGGTGCGGGCGATGGTTTCGGGCGAGCCAAAAAGGTGCTCGGTTCCGGCGACATCGGCAAAGGCTTCGTCGATGGAGATGCGCTCGACCAGGGGCGTGTAGTCGCCGAGCACCTTGATGGCGGCGTCGCCCAGCCGCTGGTACTGGTCGAAATGGCCGCCGACGAAGATCAGGTCGGGGCAGAGTTCCTTGGCCTTCCAGCCGGGCATGGGGGTGCGGACGCCAAAAGCCTTGGCTTCGTAGGAGGCGGCGAGCACGATGCCACCGCCGACGGCGATGGGTTTGCCCAGGAGCAAGGGATCGAGCAACTGTTCGACGGAGGCGTAGAACGAGTCGAGATCGGCATGGAGAATGGTCGCCGCCGCGCTCACGACGACACCTCGTTTCAGGACTGTTTCATGCGGAACATAACAGGAACAAACGGGTTGGATGTCAAGAGGCCAACGCCGTCATCCCCGCTTGCGCGGGAAAATGACGGCTGATGGTTTGGCGGTTCTACCGGTTGTCGAACTCGGCGCGGACGAGCTCCAGGCCCCGCCGCGTGATGCGGTAGGGTTGATGGTCGTGGCTCGCTATCGCCTTCTTGTTCCTCAGCTTTTTGAAAAGCAGCAGGCTGAAGGCCGGAATGATCCAGCCTTCGCGGTTATAGAGCTCGACGGCAGTGATGCGACCCTTTGGGTCCTTGATGGGATAGATGGTGCCGCCCTGCGCGAGAGCGTGCAGCACCCGCTGTTCGTCGCGGGAAATGTCCATAGAATCAATAGCCTGGGATGTGCAAAAACGCTGCGCGGCTGCCAGCATCGCGCGTGGCAGCGGCGTGGTTCACAGAACCCCGTCACCCTTTTGGGACGGGGTCTTACACAATCTCCGACAGGCTAGACATGAGGCGTATCCTTCTGACGTGCCGCAATATGGTCACGCGGATGAACGGCAGATGAATAGCTTTTCGGACCGGTTCCGGCAACCGGGCGGTTGAAATCGCCGCCGCTCCTGTGCAAACCAGCAACAGACCAACCCCGCGAGTACCAGCCCGTGACCAAATCGCCTGCCGAGTGCCAGACCAAGGAAGACGTCCGCGCCGAGATCGACCGGATCGACCAGGCGCTGCTGACCCTTTTCGCCGAGCGGCACCGCTATGTCACCCGCATGGCGCAGATCAAGACCGATCCGCACGAGGCCTTCGACCCCGCGCGGATCGAGGCGGTGATCGCCAAGCAGCGCGGCCGGGCCGAGGAACTGGAGCTCGACGAGGACCAGGCGGAGCTGATCTGGCGCACGCTGATCAGCTGGAACGTCAACTACGAGAAGGGCATCATCGCGGCGCGCCGGGCCGGCGGTAACTAGCCAAGAAGGGCGGTTGCCAAGCAGTGCCTCCGGGTCGAATATGGATCGCAAGGTTCGTCTCGGCCGGGAGGAGCAGATGCAGGGCCCCGTCATCCGCAAGGCACTGACCTCCGAAGTCGAGGCGCTGGCCGATATCGGCTATGCGGCCTGGGACAAGGACCTCAGACCGCTGCTGGCCGGGCCAGCCGCGAACCGCGGTCTCGAGCGGCGCCGGTTGAGTCACGAGGTCCATGCCAGCCTCGACCGCATCATCGTCGCCGAGCTCGATGAGATGCCGGTGGGCTGGTGCAGCCGGGCGCGGGGCCGGGCCTACATCCCCTATCTTTTCGTCGCGCCGCTCCTTCAGAATCACGGCATCGGCACGCTGCTGCTCAACCGGATGGAGGCGATGCTGGAGCTCGAAGGCGCCGACCGGGTGCAGCTCAACACGCTCGCCGACAATGTCCGCGCGGTGTCGTTCTACCAGCACCAGGGCTACCGCATCCTCGCCATGCGGCCCGAGGACCAGTCGGCGCACAACCCCGAGACCAGCGTGCGCCTAGAAAAGCGGCTCTCGCCCTATCGCGGGCCGATCGGCGACGTCGACGAGTGAGCCTGCCGCGCGATTGCCTCGCGCGCCGCTTTTCCCTACAGAGAAGCGAACGAACACTAGGCCGTCTGGGACCATGACCATCGTCGACACGCGCACGCCGAACCCGAAGAACTTCGTCTCGGGCTCGACCGGAGATTGGGAAATCGTCATCGGCATGGAGGTCCATGCCCAGGTGCTCTCCGAGAGCAAGCTGTTCTCGGGATCCTCGACCGATTTCGGCTCGCCGCCGAACGCCAATGTGAGCTTCGTCGATGCGGCCATGCCGGGCATGCTGCCGGTGATCAACGAGGAATGCGTGCGGCAGGCGGTGCGCACGGGGCTCGGGCTCAAGGCGGCGATCAACAAGCGCTCGGTGTTCGACCGGAAGAACTATTTCTATCCGGACCTGCCGCAGGGCTACCAGATTTCCCAGTACAAGGACCCGATCGTCGGCGAGGGCAAGGTCTATATCGACGTCGATGGCGAGCATATCGAGATCGGCATCGAGCGCCTGCATCTCGAGCAGGACGCCGGCAAGTCGATCCACGACCAGCACCCGAACATGAGCTTCGTCGACCTCAACCGTTCGGGCGTGGCGCTGATGGAGATCGTTTCGAAGCCCGACCTGCGCTCGGCCGAAGAAGCCAAGACCTACATGAGCAAGCTGCGCACCATCATGCGCTATCTCGGTACCTGCGACGGCAACATGGAGCAGGGGTCGCTGCGCGCCGATATCAACGTCTCGGTGCGAAGGCCCGGCGGCGAATTCGGTACGCGCTGCGAGATCAAAAACGTCAATTCCGTGCGCTTTGCCGGCCAGGCCATCGAATATGAGGCGCGCCGCCAGATCGACATTCTGGAGGATGGCGGGACGATCGACCAGGAGACGCGGCTCTACGACCCCAAGACGGGCGAGACGCGCTCGATGCGATCCAAGGAAGAGGCGCATGACTACCGCTACTTCCCCGATCCGGACCTCTTGCCGCTCGAATTCGACCAGGCCTTTATCGACGATCTGGCACAGCACCTGCCGGAGCTGCCCGACGAGAAGCAGGAGCGCTTCATCCGCGACTATGGCGTGACGCCTTATGACGCGATGGTGCTGACGCTCGAGCGCGAGACAGCGGACTATTATGAGGCCGCGGCCAAATTCGGCGGCGTAAAGCGCGATGGCAAGGCCGTGGCCAATCTCGTCACCGGCGACATCGCCGCTTACGCCAACAGCCAGGGGCTTTCGGCATTCGAGACGCACATCAAGCCGCACCAGATCGCCGGCATCGTCGATCTCGTCGCCGCCGGCACGATCTCGTCCAAGGGCGCCAAGGACCTGCTGCAGGTCATCATCGCCGAGGAGCCCGAGGGCGACCCGGCCGATATCGTCGAGCGGCGCGGCATGAAGCAGGTGACCGATCTCGGGGCCATCGAGAAGGTGGTCGACGAGATCATTGCCGCCAATCCGGACAAGGTCGAGCAGGTGAAGGCCAAGCCGACCATGCTCGGCTGGTTCGTCGGGCAGGCCATGAAGGCCTCGGGCGGCAAGGCAAACCCGCAGGCGCTCAACGAGATTCTGAAGCGGAAGCTCGGTATTGAGTGACACGCGTTCCAGACCCGGCCTGCGGACGTTGCCCGCAGGCATCTGGGCGCTGGGTTTTGTGTCGCTGCTGATGGACGTTTCGTCCGAGATGATCCATGCGCTGCTGCCGGTCTATCTGGTGGTGGGGCTCGGCACATCGGCGCTGGCGGTGGGCGTGATCGAGGGGATTGCAGAGGCGACGGCTGCGATCACCAAGGTGTTTTCGGGGGCGATTTCGGATTGGCTGGGGCGGCGCAAGCTGCTCGCCGTGATCGGCTATGGCTTGGCCGCGCTGACCAAGCCGCTGTTCCCATTGGCCGATTCAGTAGGCTGGCTGGTGACGGCGCGGTTCATCGACCGCTTCGGCAAAGGCATCCGTGGCGCGCCGCGCGATGCGCTGGTGGCCGATATCGCGCCGCCGGGGCAGCGCGGCGCTGCCTTCGGTCTGCGTCAGGCGCTGGACACCGTCGGTGCCTTCCTCGGCCCGGCGCTGGCGGTGCTGCTGATGTGGCTGACCGCCGACAACTTCAAGGCCGTGTTCTGGGTTGCTGTGATCCCTGCCGTGCTCTGCGTTGTCGTGCTGGTGCTCTTCGTCAAGGAACCGCGGCGCCCGGCGGGACAGCGGCAGGTGCGTTCACCGCTGGCCTGGAAAGAGCTGGAGCGGCTGCGCCCGGCCTATTGGGCAGTCACGGCCGTGGCGACGCTCTTCACGCTGGCGCGGTTCAGCGAGGCCTTCCTGCTGCTGCGAGCGCAGTCTGGTGGCCTTGCCATAGCGCTGGTGCCGCTGGTGCTGGTGGCAATGAACATCGCCTATTCCCTCTCAGCGTATCCGGCAGGCGCCCTGGCTGACCGCACCAACGCGCTCGGCGTGCTGGTTGCCGGTGTCGCCATGCTGGTGGCAGCCAACCTGCTCCTCGCGATCGACGGCCTGGTGGCACTCGGCGCCGGGGTGCTGCTCTGGGGTCTTCACATGGGGTTTACCCAGGGGCTCTTCGCGAGCCTGGTGGCCGCGACGGCGCCGGCCGAGCTGCGCGGCACGGCTTTCGGCATGTTCAACATGCTCGGTGGCCTGGCGCTGCTCGTTGCCAGCGTGTTCGCCGGCTGGCTGTGGTCGGTCGTAGGGCCAAGTGCGACCTTCGTCTCCGGAGCCATCATCGCCACGGCGAGTCTCGGCGCATTGCTGTTGCTGCGAGGGCGGTTCCCCGAGCTGGGTGCGACGGTTCCGGAGTAGGGCGAATGGCTCTTGCCAGAGCAGTCAGCGATCACGACTATGCCGGCCGATTTCGGGGCAGCATTGCATGAACAAGATCAGTCACAACTGGGCCGAGCACGTCGCGTTCGGGGCGCACTCGACCTTCTATCCGCGCAGTGTTGGCGAGCTGCAGGAGCTGGTGCGGAACCAGCCGAAGGTGCGGGCCATCGGCTCGCGGCATTCGTTCAATGCGATTGCCGATACGCCGGGCGCGCTGGTGTCATTGCGAGCCTTGCCGCGCCGGATCGAAATCGACTCGGCGGCACGGACGGTCACGGTCGATGGCGGCATCACCTATGCCGAACTCTGTCCGGTGCTGGAGGATGCCGGCTGGGCGCTGTTCAACCTGGCCTCGATCCCCGATTTCACCGTCGTTGGCGCGGCATCTACGGCCATCCACGGCTCGGGCAATGCCAACAAGAACCTCGCGGCCTCGGTCGCGGCGCTGGAGGTCGTCACCGCATCGGGTGCCCTGCTGCGGCTTACGCGTGGCGACCGCGATTTTGACGGCGCAGTGGTGGGACTGGGCGCGCTCGGCGTGGTGAGCGCCATGACGCTCGACCTCGTGCCGTGCTTCCAACTGCGGCAGGACGTGTTTCACCGCCTGCCGTTCGAGACCGTGGTCGAAAATTTCGACGCGCTGATGGGCAGCGCCTATAGCGTCAGCCTCTTTACGCACTGGAACAGCGACTTCGTCGACCAGGCCTGGCTGAAGGGCATTTCGGGTGGGGCGGTGCTGCCAGGCGAGTTCTACGGTGGCCGTGCGGCGCCGGGACCGTCGAGCCCGGTTTGGGGCAGGGACCCAGCCGGCACGACCGAACAGCTGGGCGTGTTCGGCCCCTCCTACGACCGGCTGCCGCACGCCCGGATCGGCGCCATCCCTGCGATCGGCTACGAGTATCAGTCCGAATATTTCGTTGCGCGGACAGACGCGCCGGCGGCGATGCGCGCCATCAAGGCGATCCAGGAGAAGCTGCATCCGGCGCTGGTGGTGTCGGAAATCCGGACGATTGCCGCGGACGACCTGTGGCTCAGCATGAACTACGAGCAGGACAGCGTCGGTTTCCACTTCTCGCTGCAGCGCGACTGGCCGGTGGTGCGCGAAGCGCTGGTAGCGCTGGAAGGGGCACTGGCCCCATTCGCCCCGCGTCCGCACTGGGGCAAGCTCTTCGTCATGCCGCCGGCGGAGGTGAGGGGACGGTATCCCCGGCTCGGTGATTTCCGGGAACTGGCGACGCGGACCGATCCGGAGGGGAAGTTCCGCAACGCATTTTTGGATGAATATGTGTTTGGGGGGTGATGGGACGCCTCAGCGCTTGCCCACCGCCAGTTCGGCCCGCACTTCCAAGTCTTCGTCGAGAAAGGTCGGCTCGCAAGCCGCGCCGACGGCGTCGAAGTAGCGGCTCATGAAGGAGCGGTAGGAGGCGGCGAGCGCGATGTCGGCTATGTTGAGGTCGGAGAACCCGTGGGAGCGGAGGTTGTCGATGTCCGCCTCGGTGATCTTTGATGCGTCGATGGCGATCTGCTCGGCATAGGCGAGCATGGCGACCTCGGCATCGGTCAGGCCGGCGTTACGGAAGTCGCGATAGATGGCCAGCACCTTGTCCCGGCCCAAGGCCTTTGAAAGCGTGCGGAAGTAGACGTGCGAGCAGTAGCTCGAGGGCACATTCTTGGCGGCGATCAGGGTGATCAGCCGGAAGTTTACCAGCCCGAGCGAAAAACCGTCGCGCATCTGATGCAGCAGGCGCTCGATCGGAACCAACATGTCGGGACGAGCCGACCAGCAGCGGGTCGCGTTCATCACCATGCCCATGCCGGCGCGCTCGGCGGCGAACATCTCGGCCATCTCGCCGGTGGCTTCTTGGTCCGAAACGGTCTTGAGATACACGTTTAGCCTCCCTCAATCGGGCGCGAGCGTGCCGGGGCGAAGATGAACGCCGCTTGAACGCATTCGGAACCTGAAATGTCCGCCCTCCGTTCTTTCCGTGACTGATCCATGAACGGAGAGCGACCATGCAACCGCGGCTGAGGCGCGTCCTTTTCAATATTCTTTGCAAGGACATGACGACCAGTGTCTCCTTTTACAAGGAGCTGGCGAACTTCTCGGAAATCTATAGCTCGGACTGGTATGTGGTGCTGACGGCGCCCGACGTGCCGGGGCTGGAGCTGGGGCTCATCGACCAGGTGAGCGAATTCACCCCGCGCCATGCCTGGGGCATGCACGAGGGCACGTTCCTCACCCTCGTGGTCGACGACGTCTTCGCCGCCGTCGACCGTGCCCGGGCGCTGGGCGTCGAGGTGATCGAAGAGCCGGTGGCGCTCGACTACGGCCAGACTCGCGCGCTGATCCGCGACCCCAACGGGCTCATCATCGATCTTTCCACGCCAACCATCGAACTCGCCGAGCGCGGTGACGTGGTGGAATTCGAGATGCCCCGGACAGTCGCCATCGACCAGCAGCAGCCCGAGGACAAGGGCCGGCCCACGCCACTCTAGGCGGCTTTCGCCTGCGGGATCCAGCGCCTGACCAGCCGGCCGTCGATGAAGACGAGGCCGAGGAAGATCACGACGATGCCGATCATGTGCGCGAGCTCGAATCGTTCGTTGAGTACGATGACGCCGAGGAGGATCGCCGAAATCGGGGTGATGAAGGTGTTGAGCGAGATGTTGGTGGCGCCGACCCGCGGCAAGAGCCAGTAGAGCAGAAGGAAGGCGAGGCTCGAAGAAAGGAGGCCGATGGCAAAGAGCGCCGCCCAGGTCTCGCCCTGGGTGATGACGGGCGTGCCGTGGACGAGGAAGGCGGCCGGGACCATGACGAGCGCCGCGCCGGTCAGCGAGCTCGAGGCGACGGCCGCGGAGTCGACCGACTTGAGGCGACGGGCATAATTGAGCGTCAAGGCGTAGCAGAGCGTGGCAGTGAGGCAGGCGAGGATCGGCAGGAGGTCCGCCGTGCCTCCCCCCATGGAGGGCGAGGCGAGGATCGCCGCGCCGATGAAGCCGACGCCGACGCCGATCGATTTGTTCCAGGTCGCTTTTTCGCCGCCCGGCCAAACCTGCGAGACCAGCACGGTGGTCATCGGCGTAAGGCCGTTGAGCACGCCGACCAGCCCGCTCGCGAGGCTCTGTTCGGCATAGGGGAAGAGCGCAAAGGGGATGGCGTAGTTCAGGATGCCGAGGACGAGGAGTTGGCCGTAGACCTTGAGATCCTTCGGCAGGACCTTGCGCATGGCGAAGAAATAGGCCCAGCAACCGAGTGCGCCGATGGTCACCCGGCCGGCGGAGACCCAGAGGGGTCCGAGTTCACGAATGAGGATGGCGTTGAAGAGGAACGAGCAGCCCCACATGGCGCCGAGAAAGATGATCAGGGCCCAGTAATGCGCCTTCATGCGAGGTGTTCTCCGTTTGTGCGCAGTCTAGGGGCCGTGCGGAGTCGGGTCGAACCG
>DATCRS010000459.1:0-2818 GCA_036568845.1 Devosia sp.
GGTCGCCTCAACTTCAACCACACCGACGCCAACTACATGTTTTCGACGGTTGTGTCGGGCGCGGGGACGATCAACCATGTTGCCGGTTTCACGAACCTCACGGGCAACAGCTCGGGCTTTACGGGCAACACATCGGTGCAGGGCGGCACGCTAGCAGTGAATGGCAGCCTGTGCGGCGGCATGAACGTGCTGTCCGGCGGCCGGCTGCAAGGGAACGGCACGGTCTGCGACACGACCAACACCGGCACCATCGCGCCGGGCAATTCGATTGGGACGCTGACCATCAATGGCAATTACGTCGGCAATGGCGGCCTGCTCGAGATCGAGGCGATCCTCGGCGGCGATGCTTCTCCCACCGATCTGCTGGTCGTCACCGGCGACACCTCCGGCTCGACCAATGTGCGGGTGATCAATGTCGGCGGTGCCGGCGGGAAGACCGCCGAAGGCATCAAGATCGTGCAGGTGGACGGCGCCTCGGATAGCGCCGCCTTCTCGCTGCTGGGCGACTACCTGTTCCAGGGCGAGCAGGCAGTGGTCGGCGGCGCCTATGCCTACCGGCTCTATCAGGGGAGCGTCAGCGCGCCCGCCGACGGCGACTGGTACCTGCGCTCGACGCTGATCCAGAACGACCCCGCCTCGGGGCCCATCTTCCAGGCCGGTGTGCCGCTCTACGAGGTCTATGGCGACGTGCTGCAGCAGAGCTTTGCCAGCCTCGAGACCATGCGGCAGCGGATCGGCAGCCGCGTCTGGACCGGGGCTCCCGACACGGTCGATGGCAAGGGTCTCTGGGGCCGGCTGGTGGTCGACCACGCGCATCTGGCGCCCCTCAGCTCGACCAGCGGCCCGGGCTACGACGTCAACACCTGGCGGCTGCAGGCCGGCACCGACAGCATGGTGGCCGCAACCGAAGGGGGCATGCTGGTGGCCGGGTTGCATGTCGACCTCGGGACGGTCTCTGCCGACGTCTCCTCCTTCTACGGGTCCGGCTCGATTTCGAGCTTCGCGCTGGGCGGCGGAGCAACCCTCACCTATCTCGACGACAGCGGGTTCTACCTCGATGCCCAGGCCCAGCTCAAAGGTTTCAGCTCGACGCTGAGCTCGCAGACCGCCGGGCTCTCCCTGGTTACGGGCAGCGGCGGCGCGGCCTATGGCCTCAGCCTCGAAGCCGGGCAGAAGCTTGCGCTCGGCGACGCCTTCTCGCTGACGCCGCAGGGACAGATCGCCTTCGGCTCGGCGCACATCAATGACTTCACCGATGCGTTCGGGGCGACGGTGTCGGGTGGCCATGCCGAGCGGCTGACCGGCCGTCTCGGCCTTTCGGCCGACTACGAGACGGAGTGGACCGACGCTGCCGGAGAGGCGGGCCGCACCCATTTCTATGGCCTCGCCAACCTCTACTACGACTTTTCGCAGAGCGGCGGCGCGACGGTGGGCGGCACCCACGTTGCGAGCACCTATGATCCGCTGCAGGCCGGCGTCAGCCTTGGCGGATCGGTCGACTGGGCCGGCGACCGGCTCTCGCTCTACGGCGAGGTCAACGCCATGACCGGCCTCCGCAGCTTCGGCGACAGCTACAGCCTCGGCGCGACGGCCGGCATTCGCGGCAAGTTCTGAGGCGGCATGCCGGCGCGGCAGACGCATATAGTGGGCGGGTTGATTCTCGTTCCGGGTCCGTGATGGTGACGCTGCTCCGCCTGCTGGGTTCTGCCTCTATTGCCCTCGCCCTGTTGGCCACACCGGCCACGGCGCAGCAGCCGGCACGCGATCTCTTCGGCGCCGTGCATGAGCCGACGAGCGGGCCTTCGACCCCCATCGGCGGCTATGCCAAGGGGTGCGTCGCGGGCGCCGTGCAGCTGCCGGCGGATGGACCCGGATGGCAGGCGATGCGCCTCTCGCGCGACCGCCGCTGGGGCACGCCCGAGCTGGTGCAGTACATCATGGACCTGGCGAAGTCGGCGGCGCAGGACGGCTGGCCGGGCATCCTTGTCGGCGACATGGGACAAGCGCGCGGCGGACCGATGAAGAGCGGGCACGCCTCGCACCAGATCGGCCTTGATGTCGACATCTGGCTGCAGCCGATGCCCGATCGCACCCTCACCGCCAAGGAGCGCGAGGCGCTCAGCGCTCTCTCGGTGCTGAAAAAAGGGACACGCGAAATCGATCCCAAACGCTTCGGCGAAGCGCAGCGCCTGCTCATCTACCGCGCCGCGCAGCTGCCCGGCGTGGCGCGGATCTTCGTGGCGCCCGGCATCAAGAAGTCGCTCTGCGCGATCACCTGGCGGGACCCGGGCTTCCTGCAGAAGATCCGGCCCTGGTATGGCCATGACGACCACATCCACATCAGGCTGGCCTGCCCCGCCGGTGCCGCGTCGTGCGTCGACCAGGCGCCCGCGCCGCCCGGCGACGGCTGCGGCGAGGAACTGGACTATTGGTTCACCGATGCCCCGTATCTGCCCAGCACCAGTCCGCCAACGCCGCCTCTGACCCTTGCGGACCTGCCAAAAGCCTGCACCGCCGTCCTCGAGGCGAAGTAACCACCTCGTCTCAGGGCGGAACACCGTACGTGCGCTGATCCTTGCCCGCATGGCCGCCTGGAAGCTTCTGGGGCTGGTTGAAGCCCCCCGCTCCAAGGTTGTTGCCGTCCGCCCACCCGGTTTATGGTGCCCGCAGTAGGGTGCATCGGGTGTCCGGGGCGAAACGGTGAAGCGGTTGGTGTTCTGCTTTGACGGCAGCTGGAACAAGCTGGACACGCCGCACCCGACCAATGTGCTGCTCACCGCCGAAAGCGTGGTTCCGCTCGCCGATGATGGGGTGACCC